>PAOW01000028.1 GCA_002710015.1 Methanobacteriota archaeon
TACAGTTCGGTCGCCTTGTACATTTGAATGCCCTCTAACGGGACACAATCCCGCACCCTTTTTCCCAATATGACCTCCCATCAAAACCAAGTTACATACTTCCTGTATGACGTTAACGCCATTCTTGTGTTGTGTTAGACCCATTGCCCAACAAGCAATAGTCGCATTTGATTTTGCTAGAATTTCTCCTGCCTCTTGGATCTCATTTTGATTTAACCCTGTATCCTGAATTATTTGGCTCCATGTTGTTTTGTTGACATTGGAAATCAAACTAGCAAATCCGCTTGTATAATTTCGAATGAAATCTTCATCCAGTGCTTTCTTTTCTAGTTGAATTTTGATTAATCCATGTAGTAACGCAGCGTCACTACCTATTCTTACTTGAAGATGCAAATCGGCTAAAGACTCGCTACCAAATGACAGTTTCATGTAATCTTGGGGGTGCTTGAACCTAACCAAACCAGTTTCTGAAAGTGGATTAATATGAATTATCTTCGCTCCATTTCTCTTTGCGTCACGTAATGCTGTTAACATTCGCGGGTGGTTTGTACCAGGGTTTTGTCCGATTACTAGAATCACATCAGCGTGATTGAAATCATCTAAAGTTACTGTCCCCTTTCCAATTCCAATCGATTCTACCAGTCCTCTGCCACTAGATTCATGGCACATATTAGAACAGTCTGGCATGTTATTCGTCCCAAGTGTTCTGGCAAATAATTGGTAAAGAAATGCGGCTTCGTTTGATGTTCTACCTGATGTATAAAATACAGCTTTATCTGGATTATTGCTGAGTTTGATATTATCTGCAATCATGTTCAAAGCATCATTCCAACTGATTTTTTCGTATGAATAACTACCCTTTTTCAATACCATGGGATGCGTAATCCGACCTTGTTGGTTAAGCCAAAAATCGCTTTTTTGAGATAACTCCTTGATATTGTATTGAGTGAAAAAATCAGGATTAACTCCACCTTTCATTGCCTCATCAGCTACTGCTTTTGCCCCATTTTCACAGAACTCGAATGCTGATGAGTGCTCAGGATCTGGCCATGCACACCCTGGACAATCAAATCCTAAAGGCTGATTTACAGTAGTTAGGGTTTTGATCGTCTTTGTAATGCCCATTTTTTTGAATCCATGCCGCATTGATGATGTCGCAGCCGGAATACCCGCAGCAATTGATTTTGGTCTCTTAATTTTTAGATAATTAGTGTCGATTGGAGTAGTAGGAATAACACCCTCTCGCCTCGACATATCTACCCTCCAGACCTCAGCACTTGTCAATGATGCGGTGTAAATCACCTATCACAGCAGGATTTTTTGATGCGGCGAACCCGACGAGAGTGATACCGGTCTGCCTTGCTAAGGCCTCAGCAGCAGAACTAACGGCTCCAACAGCAATGATAATTGGGATTCCAACTCTTACACACTTGGCAACAATTTCCCATCCAATTCTACCAGATAGGGCTAATACAGACATTTCAAGTGAATTCCTGTGTGCTGCACCTATAACCTTGTCAACGGTGTTATGCCTTCCGACATCCTCCCTTAGTATTAGCAAATTTCCTTGTCCATCAAAAAGCGCAGCAGCATGTGTACCGCCCGTTTTATGAAACATAATTTGCTCAGACTTCATTTTTGCTAACGTCATCCTCAAATCATGATGAAATGTTACATCTGATTCTATCTGGCCATCAGGGACAATTATGTCCCCTATTGTGCACGCTCCACAAGCTGCTGTGAGTAAGTCTTCAGAGGGTCTTTTTTGCGTTTCACCCTCTACAGTTATCTCTTGTCCTTCGACATCGGCTGAAAGAACATTACCACGTCCTTCAGCTAGGAAATGACCATACGCTAGGTCCAACAAATCGTTAGGTGTTGCTAGTAACCTAACTTGAATCTCACCTTTGTTAAAAATTGTGATTATACTTTCTTCAGCTAACTCATCTAGCTCCGGGGTTGAAACCAATCCTGAAATCCGGTGTATAGGTCTCTTAACCATGTTATATCCACGGTAGTCCTGATAAGAAGGTTGCCTACTTGTTGATATCAATATTGAAGAATTCGAACTGTAAATCTACTAATTCAGATGAGGATTTAGCTTTCTTGTAAGCATCTAAAGGTTCCTTATTCAAGGTCAGAAACTGTTCACCCCAATGAAAAGCTGATAGCAATCTTTTCGATTCTTCTTCCCTTCCGATTAGGTAAAGTATAGCTGCTAACGCTTCCGCCGTGGTTAATTTACTTGGTTTACCCCAATTTACAGGATTTGCAGCAAGGAGTAAAGGCAACATCCTTGGAACTAAACGGGTTCTTTTCATTACTGCTTCTACCGACTCTTCGATATGTGCCCAAGAACAGTCAAGTCCTACCAATGACCCTCCATGATTTAATAAGATTGAATGGTCCTCAGGTCCGAATATTTTGCCACACAATGGTTCCAAAATTATGCCTTTATTTGGTAGCTTATTGAAATTCTTATGCAATTGAATTTGACCCCTTTTTGACAATTTTACTGCTGTATTTTTTTTAGGATCATCCTGTGCTAACCAAATTGCATGTAGTGGTAATCCACGCATAATTATTCCTTACCGTCATTAAGGAAGTCACCCAGAGTAAATCCTCGCAAATTGCCACTCTTGATTTGCCTATTTTCATCTGGTCTAGCTTCTACCATCAAAGTGATATCTAGGGTTCTCTCAAGTTTTCTAATAACTGCATCAGTTGGTCTTTTTCCACCTTCAACGTTGTTAATTACATTGATTTTTTCAGCCATCTTTTTTGCTAGTTCCCTTTTATCCCAACCTCTGGCCTCTCTTGCCTGGGTAACAATTCGGGAAAATTTTTGATCAAGCTCTTTCTCATTCTTCAGCATTATGTCTTTACCTCTTTTACCAATACCACCGTAACCACCGGAAGTAGGATTTTTTGAATTATTTTGTTGCGCAAATCCTGGCGCTGTTTTTTGTTCTGCCAAACCTAGCTTTTCCATGCATTTTTTACATGCTTGGACAATAGCTCGCCCCATTGTTACTTGGCGGGTAGAAACGCGCATTGCTCCACACAACTCGCAATCAGCCATAATAATCGAATTGTGCTGAGTGGACATCGTTCTTCAAGGCTTCGTTTTGTCTCAACACGAGCATTTCTCACGGATAGTTGAATAAGGGTAGCCCTACTGTCTGTACATGGGCACTGACATAGATACCAAGCCTTCTACTCAAATCCCCACAGATGATGGAGATTTGAAGGCTTTAGAATTGGATTATAATCAGTTGCATGATGAAGTAAAACGCTTAATCTCAGACAGGGTTCATTTGGAAAATGAGTTATCTGATATTAAGAGAAGAGCGAGTAAGTTGGATGAAGAAGTGCGAATTTTGAAAAGCCCACCATTGATTGTTGGCCATTTGCAGGACATTTTAGACGATGAGCGAGCAATTGTCAGATCATCAAATGGCACAGTCTTCCAAGTAGCCATAAACCAGCGATTAGATATTGAAAAACTTCGACCGGGTACACGTATAGCATTAAATCAAGATACTCTGTCAGTCATAGAGATACTGCATGATGCATGGGATCCAATGGTTTCTGGAGCTGAAATGGTTGAAAAACCGGATGTTGATTACAAAACCGTTGGTGGGCTCGATGAGCAGATTATGCAGGTAAGAGAAGCCATCGAACTCCCCCTTGAACAACCAGAACTGTTCAAAAAAGTTGGAATTGAACCGCCTAAAGGTATACTGCTTGTTGGTCCACCGGGTTGTGGTAAAACCATGTTAGCAAAAGCCGTAGCAAGCCATACAGAAGCGTCTTTCATTCGAATGGTTGGATCTGAACTTGCTCAGAAGTATATCGGTGAGGGGGGCAGGATGGTAAGAGAGCTATTCTCTCTTGCAAAAGATAAATCTCCATCGATTATATTCCTTGATGAAATCGATGCCATTGGAGCCAAGCGACTAGACTCGGCGACAAGTGGGGACAGAGAAGTTCAGAGAACTCTTATGCAGCTTCTAGCTGAATTGGATGGTTTCGATGCATTGGAAGATGTGAAAATTATAGCCGCAACGAATCGTCCTGACATTCTTGATGATGCATTACTAAGACCGGGAAGATTTGATAGAGTAATTGAAATTCCTCTCCCTGAAAGTGATGGTAGGAAGAAGATTTTAGAGATACACCTAAAGAAAATGTCTACAAAACGGCTCAACATTGGTAAAATAGTGGAAATTACTGAAGGTTTTAGTGGAGCAGAATTGAAAGCGACGACCGTCGAAGCTGGTATGATCGCTATTCGTGAAGGTCGATCTAAGGTCAACCAATCCGATGTACTACTGGCGGTAAAACGTATCAAGGAAAAACGTGAATCTAACGGAATGACTTCATCACCAGATGCACTTTATAGTTAACAATTCGGAATGTTCATCAGTTGTCTTCGGCCAATATGAAATATGCCAAATCAACTAGTTGAATGCGTCCCGAACATTTCTGAGGGGCGCGACCAATCAATAATTGATGCAATAAGTAACGCATGTAATGACATTGCAGGCGCTAAGTTACTTGGAGTCGAACCAGACGCAGATTATAATCGAACTGTATTAACAATAGCAGGAAAACCTGATGCTGTCTCCGATGCAGCGTTCGCAATTATCAAAAAATCCTTTGAATTAATAGACATGTCAAAACACTCTGGTGAGCATCCAAGGATGGGAGCAGTTGATGTCTGCCCGTTTATACCATTATCTGGAATATCTATGGATGAATGTGCAGACTTATCTAAATCATTGGCTAAAAGAGTATCAAATGAATTAGGATTACCAACTTTTCTTTATGGTTCTGCTGCGTCTTCTAGCGATAGAGAACTTTTGTCAGACCTGCGTAAAGGCGAGTATGAAGGATTGAGAGAGAGATTAGAAAATGGTGGTCCGCATTTACCAGATTATGGTCCTAGGGATTGGAATCCTAAGACAGAAAAATTTGGAGCAGTAGTCATCGGTTCCAGAGGTATTTTAGTGGCCTACAATGTAAATGTTGATGAAAAGGACGCTAGAACAGCCAAAATAGCTGGATCTCTAATAAGATCCTCTGGACGTTTGCTTAAGAGTAAGGATGGCAAGCGAGCTAGAATACCTGGAATGTTAGAAATGGTTCAAGGTATGGGATTAACACTAGAAAGTCATGGAATATCTCAGGTGTCAATGAACCTGCGCGATGTTGAAGTCACACCTATGCACATTGCTTTTGAAGCCGTAAAAATGATTGTAAATGATCACGGTGTTGAAACCCGTGGTTCAGAATTAGTAGGCTTAGTTCCACTATCTGCAATGTTAGCAGCAGGGAGATGGTATGCTGATGAGTCAACTACTACTGATAAAGACTTAGTAACAGCTGCTATTGACGGCTTAGGCCTAAGTTCATTATCCGATTTTATGCCAAATGAACGCATTATTGAATGGGCTCTAGCATCGGAGGGGATAGAATGAAGAAACCATGGATGGAAATGTCGTTAAGGGATTTTCAAAGTGCTCTAGCATCCTCATCACCAACACCGGGTGGAGGTACTGCTGCTGCTGTTGCCCTTGGCCAAGCATCAGCTCTTGCTGTAATGGTTTGTGATCTGACGCTTGGGAATGAGAAGTGGAAAGAAGGATGGGTTGTTGCAGAGACAATCATGTCGAACGCGATTACGACAATGTCTAGGGCCTCTGAATTGGCTGATGAGGATAGTGACGCCTTTGATGCAGTCATGGCAGCATACAAAATGCCCAAAAATGAAGATAAGGAGATAGAAGAGAGGCGAGAAGCAATACGTTCAGCGACATTAAAAGCTACTGAAGTTCCTTTTGAAACAGCTAAATTAGCTTTAGAATTGCTCGAACAGTTAGTAGAACTCGCTAATGTCGGTAATTCCAATGCCATATCTGATGTCGGAGTATCTGGATTACTCGCAAGTGCAGCTTGCAAGGGAGGTTTGTTTAATGTTGAAATTAATCTCTCTAGTTTACCTGAGCATTACGCTAAACAGATTCGTGAAGAATCACCTTTGCTAATGGTAAAATCAAAAAAGTTGTCTAGACAAATAATGGACAATGTCAAAGGAAATTTATGATCATCTAACCTCTGATCCTGGCTCTATGTCACCATCGAGTGTTACAAGAGTCACTCCACCTTTACCATTATCTGCCGCTAGCATCATACCCTCAGATAATATACCTCGCAATTTTTTTGGTTTCAAATTAGCAACAAATACGATGGATTTGCCTACCATTTGGTCTGGAGAATAATACTCCTTTAGCCCTGCGCAAATTGTTCTCCCTGCTTCAGAGCCGTCGTTTATCTTTACTACGTATAATTTATCGGCGTTATCATGGTCTTTGACCTCAATAATTTTACCAGTTCGTAATTCGACTTTTGTAAATGTTTCAAAATCTAAGTGTGTTGTTCCTTCTGGCATTTTCTTCCCTTCCTTTTTTCTATTGGCTCCTTTGACGTTATGACTTGGGTCATCATTTGACTCATCGGATATTTTAGCAAGTTCTTGTTCTTGTTCTAAGATTTCGTTTAAATCTAAACGATTGAAAAGTGGTTTTGGATCATGATTGTTCCATTTAGCTGCGCAATCCCAGTCGATTGCTGAATACCATTTTTGAGTCTCACATTTACCATTCTCTCCAAGCATTTTCCATAGTTTTTCAGAACTAAATGGCAGAAACGGTTGCATTGTAATAGCAAGATATCTACATAACCTCCAACCGAATGATAATTTGGCCATAGACTCTTTGGATCCATCCTGTGTTAGATCATTTAGGTATGTCCATGGAGTAGCATTTTGTAGCATTTGATTGCCCAATTGCGCAGCATTCATTGAAAACCTCAAAGCTTCCTTGAATCTATGCCTTTCCAAACTAGATGTTATTTGAGCATGTAGTGATTCGAGCTTATTTATTTCCTCAGTGCAATACGTTAGATTTTCAAACGAATGTAAAGGCATACTTTCAGGTAGCCGATTTCCTAACGTTAGAACCCGATGAACAAAGTTTCCATATGCAGCAATCAACTCGGCATTAACCCTTTCAACAAAATCTGGCCAATTAAAGTCAGTGTCATGATTTTCTGGCATGTTAATAGAGAGGTAATACCTTAGTGTGTCGGGGTCAAATCTTTCCAAAAATGAAGGTAGCCATATCGCATGTTTACGAGATTTTGAAAACTGTCCACCGGCCAGCATTAGATATTCCATAGCAGGGACATTATCCTCTAAATGCAATTCACCGGGACCTGGCAATGATGGTGGTGTGGAAAAGTCAAGCCCTTTGTTTGCATGATTAAGACCCATGATTATGGAAGGCCAGATTATTGTGTGGAAAGGTATGTTATCCTTTCCTAAAAAGTATAGATGTCGGGGTTTTTTGCCATCTGGCGAAATTTTCCACCATTTTTCCCAATCATCAACCTTTGCATATCTTTTCGCCCAAAGTTTTGCGCATGAATAATACCCTTGGACTGCTTCAAACCACACATATATGCACTTTCCTAACCATTCATCACCGTCTAATGGTAGTGGAATACCCCATGATAAATCTCGAGTTACTGCTCTTGGACGCAACCCCATATCCAACCATTGCTTAGTCATCGCTCGAACATTTGCTTTCCACACCTTTTGTTGATTTTTTGAATGTTCTTCGAGAACTTTCTGAAAAACATCTAGCCTGTAAAATAAATGTTCTGTATCTCTTATTTCTATGTCTGCCTCTGGGTTCATTTTTGACTTTGGGCTCAAGAGTTCATGTGCCTCATAAGTAATGCCACAAGTATCACACTGGTCGCCTCTTGCACCTTCTGATTTACAACCCGGGCATATGCCTTCAACATACCTGTCTGGTAGGAATCTTCCTCCGTCCGATCTTACCTCGTAATATTGTTGCATAACTTTGCGTTCAAATAAACCCGCATCCAATAATTTGATGAAGTTTTCAGAAACAATTGAGTGATGATCTTTGTCGCTTGTTCTATTGAAAAGAGCGCCTCCGTATTCCGGACCTCTAGTGTCGACATTTGGCTCCCATACACAACCTAAATTTTTCAAAGCTTGAATATTCAACGCATGATATTTGTCGACTACACTTTGTGGATCAATTCCCATAGTTTCTGCTGTAACAGTGATTGGGGTCCCGTGTTCATCTGAACCAGAAACTAACAGTACTTTGTTACCTTTAGCCCTCTCAAATCTAGTTTGTATATCGGGAGGTAAATAGCATCCCGCAACGTGACCTAGATGAAGTGGCCCGTTAGCGTATGGCCAAGCGACACATACCAAAACATGCTCACCGCTCATACCGTCACCTAGTTCTTCGTCTCAATACAACTACATGAGTACTATGTTTGATTAATACCGAAGACTCAAGAACTTTGGTGCTTACAGACTGAATGGGCCGACCCCTAGGAGTTCGTTGAACCCCATGGCAGACTACACAATGCTAATCATCTACTCATCCCTTGCGCTGGGGGTTTCATTTCTATGTTCCATGTTAGAGGCAGTTCTACTTTCAATGTCTCTATCGCACGTTAGTGTTATCAACAAATCCGGTGATAAAAATGGTGCAAGATGGGCACGTCTCAAAGCAGATGATTCAGTAAAACCACTAACGGCAATCCTCACATTGAATACTATTGCTCACACAATGGGTGCTGCTGGCGTTGGTGCTGAGGTTTCTAGAATCTGGGGGGATGATAAGTTAACAATTGCATCAGTAATATTGACTCTTGCAGTGTTGTTCTTATCTGAAATAATACCAAAAACTCTCGGCTCTGCGTATTGGAAAGTACTCTCTGGTCCATCAGGAATTTTACTCTCTGGTATGACTAAGATTCTGACTCCATTTTTCGCACCTCTTCTATGGTTCAAGAGATTGATTCCTAAGTCTGCTACTGCTTTAGTTACAAGAGATGAGCTTCATGCTTTGGCAGATATTAGTGAAGAAGAAGGCGAGTTAGACGAAAATGAGGAAGCTGTCATCCACAATTTGTTAGCACTTAGAGAGACGCGAGTGAAGGATGTAATGACACCACGAACGGTTACACTGGCATTTGAACAAGATATGACTATCAGACAGGTATTGGATGAAACAAAAATTCTGAGATTCGGTAGAATGCCAGTATATGATGAAGATATAGATTCATTGACCGGTTTTGTATTAAGGTCCGATATCTTGATGGCAGCTTCAAAAGATCAATGGGATTTGGGACTGTCTGAACTAAAGAAACCATTGTTATCTATCGGTGTCGATGATAGTGTAGATTTAGCCCTAGAAAAATTCTTACAATCCAAAGTGCAGATACTTGCGGCATTAGACGAGTTTGGTGGAACCGCGGGTATAATTACAATGGAGGACGTTATTGAAACCCTACTAGGTGAAGAAATAGTAGATGAACTTGATGAGCATGAAGACATGCGTGAACTAGCCAGGGAGCAGGCTGGCTCGTTGGAAGAGGAATAATCAAGACATTTTCCTCTGTATCCAGTCAACTATTAATCCATCACGTTCTGAATTTACTCGATTCCTTGAATGTGGTAGTGATTCGATTAAATGCGCTTCAACATCAATAGGTTGTTCCATCAATAAATCGTAATGATATCTCCCTAAACGTTGATCATCAGCTGATTGTAGTAACAGGATTGGACATTTTGGCAAAGCCCAATATGGAACATCAACCTCTTTCCATTCGATTTTGCCATAATCTGGATGTATCTTTCGAAACCCATTAAGAGCCCATATCTTTAGTATTGGACCAAGAAATGATAACTTCCCGGACATTTCTTTTAAGATAGGAGAGTAAGCAGACATCGGTGATTCCAAAATCATAGTACCATACGCTTCTTTCCACCAACCGTTGTGTCTGTAATTGTGCATTCCTATTGCCACATAGCCACCTAAACTATGCCCATAAAAATGAACTTTGTTCACTCTTTTTTTATCAACTTTTTCTAATAAAAACATTAAGTCATTGATAACTTTTCCAGCAGTCCATTCATAGGTTTCGGGAGCGATACCATGACCTCGCATGTCATGAGCCAGGGTATGAAATCCATGGTCATGAAATAACTTCATACGTTCTAGGAACCTCTCGCTAGAAGACATCCAGCCATGTAAAAAAACAACAAGGTCAGATTTTTTATCCTGATATCTAATGTAACCATATATGTCGATTCCATTGTTATCTTCTTTTACGATTGTGTAATCTTTGTCGTCAAGGGCTGGACTTCTTGTCTTTGGTCCAGCAAACATTTCTCTAATTATTAAATGATATAATACAAGTAAGGCTAGAAAAAAACTAAGCAGCGCAAACAGGCCGTTAACTAAGAATGATCCTGTAAGACTAATTAAAAGCACTAATAATAGCAAAAATATCTTCTGACCGTTAACGGTCACTTTTCGCGAATCCATTTGGATTCCTCTGGTTTCAGTCTTCAGAAGATGGTTCACTTTCTGATTCATCGTCTACAGACGCTTCATCGTTATTATCTTTTGATTCTGATTTTTCGGCAGCTTCTTGTGCCTTCTTTTCAGCCTTAGCTTTGGCTTTCTCTTGGCGCTGAGCTTGCTTTTCTTGCCATTTGTCACCAAAGTCTCCAAGCGCTTCAAACCTTGCAAGCCATCCGGTTTCATCTCCCATGGATACGTGCTTAACTAAGTATGACGAGAATGCAAGGTCAAACAAACCTTGAGTATAATCTGAGTTTCTCTTGAAGAAGAAGTTAACCACCCAGATGATGATTAAAACAACGCCTGTGATGAATAAAGGCATTCCACCTGATGAGAGGAATTGAAATTGCGAGAACATCAAATATACACCAAACAGGGATAGGAATCCCAAACTGTTGTTTAATATCGCATGAACTGGTATTGGCTTATTTCCAGACGAGTTGATATATTTGGTTCTAGAAACGAACTCTCCTATATTACGTCCCGTCCATATAGGCATGACCAACCAATTGAATAGGACCATTAGACCCCCTAATCCAACAACAATTGTTAGATCGCTATTTGCCCCTGTAGCCATAATACTACCCACTCCAATTATCACTCCAAAGTTCCAAGCGAAGTTTATGAGCCAACCAATGTATCTTGGCATCTTCCCTGCTAGCTCGTAACCCTCAGGTAATCCACTGGGCCGGATTCTTGGCTCACGTTCTCGCTTTGGTTTCTCCCGCTTAGCTTTGGCTGGTTTGGCCGCTTTTGCAACTGCTTTTTTTGCAACTGCCTTTTTTGGGGTTGCTTTCTTAGCAACTGCTTTTTTTGGAGTTGCCTTCTTAGCAACAGCTTTCTTCGGGTCTTCTTCCTTTGCGTTTTCGACTTTATCTAACAGTCCCATATAATCACCTAACTGTACATTGCACCGATTTCCTTGTATGTCTCAAAGTCTGCTGATGCTACAAATTCAGATACAGCACTCTCAGGCATACCGCCCAACAATGTATCAACTACTGAGAAGAATTCAGCCCTTTCTTTTTCCGATGAGGATTCTGGGTCTGATCCGACGTTCTTGTAAATCTCGAATCCTTCAGACTCAGTAAATTCTTTGATTTTATCCTCTGGAAGGTTACTACCTAATAACGAATCGACAATAGATACGAAATCTAGGAATATATCATCATCTGCTTCCTGAGCGACGTATGACTCTTCTTCGTAATCGTCTTCATACTCCTCCTCATCTTCGTAATCGTCATCTTCATCATATGATTCATCTGTTGATTCATCATTAGTTAATTCCTCCAAATCTGCTTCGCCTGCAATGACAGATTTGATTAACTTTCTTTCCGCCATGAGTTCCTCCAAAATGGGTCTTAGTTCTCTAAGAGTTTCTCTGTCACTCTCAGCTTTAGCAGCTTGGTATTCTGGTTTCAACTTGCGTAGTTCCCCTTCGACTGTTTCCAGTTGCATATTGAGTTCTACTAATGTCTCCCCATCAAGGGCTCCTTCTTCTTCCTGAACAGTTTGGTTGAGTAACTCCACTGTTGGTGAGTCTCGAACTTCAGCGATTTTATCATCTAGTTCGCCTTTACGCATAACGATAATTTCTCTATCAAGTTCGTGCCCAAACCTATCGGAATACCTGTCTAGAAGACTACCTATCTCTCCTTGGCTAATCCTATCGATGTGTCCGTAGACTTGTTTTAGAGGTTTGCCACTTTTCTTAGCATACAAACCAGAATATGATTGGGATTCTACAACTGGCTCTTCTGGGATTGGAGCTGCAACAGGTGGAAGCGCTTCAATTGCAGGTTGCGCTTGCTGTTGGACTGGAGGAGTGATAGGTAGATCTTGAGGGCTTTGCTGAGGTTGCATAGGGATAGGTGGTTGTTGTGGCAAGGGTTGTGCCGGCACAGATGGGTTGGTCGGCAATTGTGGTGGAAGTGGCATTCCAGGAGGAGGTGGAAGCGGTAAACCACCAGGTGCAGGTAGAGGTGTATTGCTAGGTGGAGGAGGTGATGTATCGGTCTGTTTCTTCTTCTTACCTAGTCTCAAACGACGCACCTCATGTCACGTGGGTAGTAACCTACCCTTGAACGTTACCATTGAAAGAACGTTGCTGGATTAGAATTTTTCATCATGTCTTGATGCGCGCCCAGCCTTTCAAAACAAGGAACGTAGCTCCAGCTTCATGCAACTCTATGACGTCACCTAACGACGGCTCATACAATTTATCATCAAATCTTACAACAGAGTCATCAACAATAACTTCGACTGTTACTTTATTTTGCCTAGAAAGAGCAATGCCTTCGCTCAGACAATCAAACGGGTTAGTGCCATCTGGGTCTAATCTGGATAGAGGAAACTCAGTTACTCTTAGCCCACTTTTCCCGTGCAATGAGCCAGGCCAGCGAATTTGTCTTCTAGTATCTATTGTTACTACTTCATCTGTCTCTCCAGCATTACCTAGAACTACACTCGAATCTGCTTTTATCAGGTTTTGGAATAATACAGCATAATTGTTTAGAACGGCTAGTCTGCCAGATAATACGCGATTACGTCGGTTGTCTGATTGCATCAACTCTGATAATTTTTCAATGCTTGATTTTCCACGTAATCCCTTTACACCTTCTCTATCCATCATTTCTTGCAATCCAGCTGTTATTGTGTTCAGTAATTTGTTATCTCCATTGTATATTCTATCAAGGTCATCAACAACTGATGTTACCCCTTTTGCAACTCGCTTAGCCCAACCACTAGCATTTGGCATTGCTGAGCGATTTAATAAATCGCTAACCTCTACACCCTCTCCTCTAATGTGGCTAACCAGTTCTCTGCGAGATTCTGAATCAAGATGGAAATATTTAGGGTCTCGATAATGTAGGTGAAAACCCCTATGGCCAGAAAATGTAACTTGAAGATATTCTTGTTTGAAGCCGAAATCAGGTTCCAGAAAATCATTCCACAAAGACCAGGCTTGTTCTTGAATGACATCAATCATAGCTGGAAAGTCTTTGTCGGTTACACCGGGTAGGTGGTCACCATCCAAATCGAATATCAAATCTGCTCCTAACCAATCCTTATCAGCCATTTTTAGCTCATGCGGTTTTTTCCAATATGCAGTTGAATAGAAGCATGAATGCTGTGGCCTTTCACAAAGGAATTGTCGAACTGTGTTGATGTCGGAAAAAGACTTGTGCCGCAGTGGGGTTCCACCGCCGAATGGTATGAACATCCACTCTCTGGTTCTAAGCCTTGGTGGTGTCCAAAGTTCAGCAGACCTGTAATACTGAGTAAAACGATGTGCGAACCTAGCCCAACCCGAAATCGTCTCACCCAGTCTGTGTTATAGTAACTATCTTTTCAATGTCACTCTTTCCAAAAACGAGTCTTCCTAGCGATTTCGACAGTTACAGTATCTGCTCCAGTTAATTCAACGTAATGTGCCCAGCAGTAATAATTTTGATCAACAACCATAGCTTCCCCGAAGGTCAGTCGAACACCGCATGATTTGCATCTTGGCCCTATTTCTCCGTTAGGAGTCTGAGCCAGCTCAATATGGTCGTGTGGCATGGTGTCTCACAAAATAACGCTGGGATACCACACTCTTTGAATTATGCCCTTACCAGTCAATGTTTTCATCGCTACTGCACAATGCTAGTAAATCTAAAGCGACTTCACAAGACTCTGATATTTCCGGTTGTTCATCATCTAAAAATTCACTAAGTATTGAAACGGCACGTCTATCCCCAATTGCTCCTAGAGCCTCAGCAGCTTCGTGTCTAACCATTACGTGTTCATCTTCATCCCGTAGAACTTGAATCAGTTTTTCAACGGCTGATGGATTTTGCATTTGACCAAGAACGTAAGCAATTTCATGTCTGAGCAAGGCGCTTTTACTCGAGAAGCCGTCACACAGCGCAAGAGCCGCTTCATCAGTCCTCATGTTGCGAAGCGAGAAAACAGATCTCATTCGCTGAAACATCTTCTGGTTTTCATCTACAAGGATACTTCTCAATGAGGTTACATCTGCTAGTTTTGATGGAGGAGCGGGATCTACTGACCCGTATTCAGACACTCCTGGAACTCTATCTGCAACACTCATGTTATCACCTAATTTGCGCCTACAAACTCCATGTCACTGATGTTAAAATCAGGTCTAACCAATCCTATTGACTGACCTTCCTGAAGGAATCTGCGAATCGCTTCCCGGCCGTCTTCACGATAATCTATCGTTCTATCATTAACATACATTGTTACAAATTTTTGGTTAGTTTCATCGTCGATACCGCGTCCCCACTTTTTAGCAAATTGAAGTGCCAGATCAGGGTTTTTTATTGAATACTCAATACTCATTTTAGTGTAATTTGTTATATCTTCCATGACTTTTTGGCCTAAATCTCTTCTGACAACATTTCCGCCAAGAGGCATTGGTAGGCCACCTGTTTTTTCATTCCACCATATACCCAAATTCGCAAGAACATCCAAATCATAATCTGCATAGGTTAGTTGACCCTCGTGAATTATCAACCCAGATGTAAAAGTTCCCTTTAGGATTTTAGGTATGATCTCATCAAATGGGACTACCTCATAATTCAAGTCGCCCCAACATAATTTAATTCCCATATATGCACTAGTTTTCAAGCCCGGAACAGCGATTGGTTTGCTTTTAGCTTCATCAATAGTTACTCCCTTTTTGGCTACGATCATAGGGCCGTATCCTTCACCCATGGAAGCCCCACAATTCATCAAAGCATAATCCTCAGATATCTCAGGATAAGCGTGAATGCTGACAGCCGAAACTTCCAATTCTCGATTCATTGCCCTGTGATTTAATGTTTCGATGTCCTGTAACTCATGGACGAATTTATATCCCGGTGTTGGGAATGCATTTGTAGTCATGGCGTAGAACATGAACGCATCATCTGGGTCTGGGGAGTGCCCAATTCTAACAATCATATTTCCATCCTCGTCTTTTGGTAGTTCATAATTCATAATTACACCTCAGTGGCATGCCTTTCCATATTTTTTCAAGCGCCAATAATTGTATGGCCAAGGAGTTACAAATCCAGCGATCCACATAGGAATTATTGCTTTCCAAGTAAGCATAGCTCCACCTGTAATCAGCACGTCTGTTATGTTCATTGCCGCTTCCATTGAAATCATCGAAATAAAGGACATCCCCATAGCAGTCTTGAGTGCGTTCATAAATGGAAGTTGCTTCAATAATATGATGGTCTCTAGAGCTATGGAAGTTAATAGCCCATTCATTATTGCTAGCATCATAATTGCCATTGTAGACCACCCTGAATCAGTCCATACGAATTGAAAATATGCAATGGTTCCCAGGTCACCGATACTACAACCTATTAAGCACCACATTGTATTGTATGCAGATTTACCCCACACACTTTTATCTGTCCAATCGAAACTTTGCTCAAAGCCTTCAACTGTATATCCTGCTTTACGAATGGCTTCCCTAACATTATCGATATTGGCAAACTCTACACCAGTGAAATATACGGAGTTTTCTGAATGGGAAACAATCGCTTGGCTCACCCCTTCAACACCCATAACAGCATCATAGACTCTTCCTTCACAGGATCCACAGGTCATCCCACTGACCTTTAGCATCTCCATGTTGGAAGTTTCCATATGTTACGCTAATCTAGTTTAGTTTTTGAATAATGTTATGTTGCCGTGGGATGATATCGATAGATATAGCACAGATTTGTGTGATAACCTGCGTTATCCTTTCAAAATACAACAGGCACGGATGTTCGTGAGGCAAGTTAAGAGGTCGCCAATTTTTGTAGTTGTATCTCTAGTTACTTTAATTTCAACATCGGCAGTTAGCGCTGTTCCCACAGGCCTCACGTATCTAGATTCTACATGGGCAAGCAGTGATTCTACTGATGGAGATTTGGTGGCATTAAATTCTGAAAATGGCCTCTTGGCATCAATTCATAACGATCATCTTTATTTTTACAATTCCACAACGCTACAAAAGGTGTTTGATATACAAATGGATAGGATCTCAGGAATACAGTTTTCGCCTAGTGGCGACTATTTGGCAATTAACAAATTATCTACACTTCAAACTCAAGAATCCCTCAAAATACTAAATTTATCAAATTTTGAGTTAATGGACAAAAGCGCCTTGGTAAATGATAGAAGTTCCGAAATAGCTTGGTCGCCAGATGGACAGATCATAGCTGCACCAGGAGCCCAGGGAGATGTGGATTTACTTAGATTTGAAGACCTATCGGTAAAGAATAGTTTGAATGATGTTCACAATGTTGAAGTTTCATGTATCGCATACAGACCTGATGGTAATTACATAATGACAGGAGATATTTCAGGAAGAATTGCATTTTGGAATTCAGACGGTATGAAGGTTGGAGATTATACAGACTATGGGGATGAAATATTGGATTGTGTATTTTCAAAGGATGGAATGGACGTAATTATCTTAGATTCAGACGGAAAATTAGTATCAGAAACATTTGATGGTGTTAGAAATTTTGAGACTATCGCTAAAGGTGCAAAAAAAATTATCGTTCCGAATTATGGAAATAAACTGCATATACTATTTGACGATACTAATTTCAAAGGTCTAAAAACTATTGACTCAAATACAGGCAGCATACTAAAGAGCACTCACTTCTATCATAGAGCGTCAGATATTGCAATGATTGAGGATGAGTATGGTCGCTTGCAAAAGTTATTTGTTACCGCAGATACGGGACAAATTGCAGTATACCAGAAGAATATCATTCCAGAGGGCATAAATGAAGCTGGAGCAGATTTAGATGGAGATTCGATACCTGATAATATCGATACAGACGATGATGGTGACGGTATACCGGACAATTATGACGATGTAATAGGCTGTGACTCCCCTCCAAATGTCCCCTGTTCAAGGTATCCAGATTTAACTAAAATACGAACTTTAAACATTCGATTTTTGGACGGTGAGATTATAATTGAAGACACAATCACTCTACCGACTGAAGCATCTAGTAATATTAGAAATTTAAGTCGTCCTTCAATTTCTAAGGACCAAGTATTGAGTATAGGTGAGGCTGAACTATTCTCTGAAGCAATGTGCGCAAATATGGATCATAGAGATATTATTGAGCAATGGAAGTATACACTGTCCGCAGCGAGTTTTGAACTAGGCTCTGGAAATGTTAGTTGTAAAGTAAATAATGGAATGGTCCTCGTAAAACAAGGAGATTTCACAACCCAAATATCGATATCGATTATCTCAAAAATAAAATTAGAAAATAAAATTACTCTTCCTACATCAATAAGTATACTGGAGCAACCACCACCAACAGATGGGTCAATCGCTTGGCTAGCACCTGCTCACCCGGTATCAGTGGTCATTACAGGCGAAGATATTCAATCAGTCGAGATACCATTATGGTGGAATGTGGATAACAGTGAATTGAATTTTACTCTCGAAAAGAAATTAGAAAAAGATCCTTCAGTGATTTCCAAACTTATTAGTTACGCAACAAACCCAGTTGTGATATTTATATGTGCAGGCATTTTTATTGGATTACTAACAATTTTGATCAGGAAGAAAAACGAGATAGACATAGATATGGATTTAGATACTCCAGATATAAACCAAACTCAAGAGAACACTGTGGTTGAGGATTTTAGTGAGTCAGAATATGACGAGGATAATCAAGACTATCAAGCAGACGAAGAGGTAGTGGTTGAGGAACCAATTGTGGAATCAAAAACAAGCCGGAAAATGTATACTACGAACCTCAACCGACAGGAGCTTATTGTTGGCGATGAAGAAGCCAAAATTACTAATGTTGATGGCCCCATAATGAGGACAAAAAGACGAAGATTGGTTTCAGATGAGACAACTATCGACAGATTACCAAGAAAGAAAACAGTAAAGAAAACTACTTTGAAGACGAAGAAAATCAAACTTGTCGACAAACCAGTAAATCAACCGGACGTAGAATCTGTAAATGAGCCAACAATCAAAGTTAGACGCGTAAAGAATCAAGTCGCTGAAAAAGATGTTGATAAGAAAGCAGACAACAAAAAGAATAAACGAAAACCTGTTAGAAGGAGAAAGAAAAAAGAATCTAAAGCATTAAACGAAGACGAAATTCAAGAAAATCTTGTTAAAGATTTCTTGAGTGACGATTAATTACCAAGCAATTACTGGATCAGCTTCCATTTTACATGCATCTTTGAGAAAAAGTTCTAATCCAGACATATCATCTGGGTCAACTCGATTGATAACTTCACCAAAGTATGATTCGAGTCTCGTTTCTGGTTGCGAAGATTTCTGACTACTTACTTTGATAACTTCGTCCCTGTGTGATTTGTCAGTCTCAAATTTTTCTAATTGAGTTTTTAGAGCCGAATGTGCGGTTTTTACTATGTTCATATCTGAATCTCTACGTGCTGCAAATACACCAAACACCATTGGCTTTCCAGTTACTCTAAGCCACTCTTTACCAAGATCTAATATTACATAATCTGGATATTCTCTAGCTGCATCTAAAGCTCTATCACCAATCAGTAAACATGCGTCATTGCTTGCAAGCATTGTTTGTAAATCAGGGCCCATTTCAGTATACTTTGGCTCAATATTTTTTTTCGTTAGTAAGTATTTCAGTAATTGCACAGATGTTGCTGAATCTGATGGTAAAGCTACGGTTTTGATGTCACTAATGTTAAGTTCGCTAAATAAGAGGACACTTCCGACTTCTCCCTTGCTCGAAATAGCTATTTCTGGTAGCAGATACAATTCAGCATGATTGCGAGCATAATCGGCCGCTGGAATCGGAGCGAGGATGCAATCTCTGCGAAGTAAATGTCCTGTCAGCCATGCAGGAGGTGCTGGTAAGACATTCCATGATTTATCTAGTCCATGAAACAAAGGCTCGCAATTGATGAACGAGACACGACCGATTGTATTTTGCCAGGACACTCAATCACCTATCGCCATCTGTAATACACGTCTTTTAGGTACTTTAGGGGCTTTGTATATAGTGAATGACGAGTAAATTGTATTTCGTTGAACTGGTATTGATCCGGAGTCAATTACAATTTTCGCTAGCCTACTCTTATCATGATCAAGCGGGGCTCGTGAGCCGGCAAGATGCATAATTGACTCCTTTTGGACCGTTCCATCAATATCGTCCGCTCCAAATTGAAGTGCCAACTCGGCTATTTCATCACCGATATTCATTCTATATGCCTTTATGTGAGGTATATTGTAGAGCATTAGTCTTGAGACAGCAATTACTCTGAGTATTTCAGTGCCCGTAGCAAGTTGTGCCTCTGGAAGACGAGAGTCATCTGGGAGGAATGGATATGGTACAAAACACTGGAATCCTCCGGTTCTTTCTTGTAACTCTCGCAATTTGATTAAGTGAGTCAAACGCTGATCGATCGTTTCAATAGTTCCAAAAAGCATTGTACAATTGGTTGGAATATCTAATTTATGAGCGGTTTCGTGAATTTCTATATACTCAGAGGATGATTCTTTTCCGCGACATATTATTGATCGAACGTCGTCATCCAATATCTCTGCACCACCCCCTGGTATGGAGCCTAACCCTGAGTCCCTCAGCTTTGTTAGTGTTTCTTTGTAAGTTAAACCGGACAAGTTCGCTATGTGCTTAATCTCAACGGCTGTAAGTGCTTTAATGTGAATATGTGGGTATTCTTGTTTGACTCGCGAGAATAATTCTGTGTAGTAGTTTATATCCCACTCTGGATGCAATCCTCCGACTGAGTGAACCTCGTCAACGTGAGAAGAATACTTACTGAGGTCTTCTACATATTCATCTATTTCCATTTGGTATGCATCTTTTGCCCTTCGACCTCTCCTAAAGGCACAGAATTTACATGCCAAAGTGCATATATTACTTTGGTTGATGTGGACGTTAACGTTGAAGAAGACCGATTCACCAAATCTAGCCCTTTTTGCGTAATTAGCCAACAGACCGATAGTATCCAAGTCTGGGGTAGTGAATAGAAAATGTCCATCTTCTCTACTAAGAGGAATTCCTTGGGAAACCTTTGATACAATAGACTTGAATGAATCTGGCCAGACTTCTTGCAGCAACGAGTCTTTCAACTCGTCCTGCCAAAACTCCATTTCACCAGCAGCCATGATTGTGGCCCAGTGACGGTTGTTATTGAATCCAACCCTTAGTTGCGGCGACTAGTGCGCACTCTAAATACTCCTGCTGAACGCAGCAATTTTCTAAATTCTTCAATCATTAACACGGTGCTAGCGACAATAATTACTATTACCCAATCGTTTTGTTCTAGTGGCATTGTAGACAATAATTCACCAATTTTGAACGATGTAAGGGGGACTGTCAATTCTGCTCCCTGAACTGCAAGTAATAGTAGAATAATTGATGAAAGAATTGCAAGATACATTGCCCGGTTTGAAAATATTCCTAATTTAAACACACTGTCTTCATTGCTACGGCAGTTCATTACATTGAACAATTGATACATTATGAAGACGCTGAAACACATTGTTCTGGCATAGTCCTCATTATCTGAGGATTGCAGGGTTAGATAGTATACAACTAAAGTTCCGATTACCATTACCGAACCTAAATAAAATATCAATAGCAAGTCCGTTAAATTTGGTAGAGATTCATCAGACGGTCTAGGCGGCCTCTCCATAACATTGGCATGTTTTTTCTCTACTCCCAATGCGATTGCGGGTGGTCCATCCATTAGAATATTGATCACCAAAATTTGAGTTGCTGTCAATGGCAATGGCCACTGAAATAGAACAGAAGCAAATAACAATAGCAGAACAGCAGCAACGTTGGTAGAAACTTGATATCGAACGAAATTACGTATGTTGGCATATATCTTACGACCCTCTTCTACTGCATTTACTATATTTGCAAAGTTGTCATCTTGTAATACCATATCAGATGCGTCTTTCGCAACGTCTGTTCCTGCGATCCCCATAGATATGCCGATATTAGCTCTAGATAGGGCGGGAGCATCATTTACCCCATCCCCAGTCATTGCAACCACTTCGCCCTCATCTTGTAGGGCTGTGACAATCCGCATTTTTTGTTCAGGACTAACTCTACTAAATATTGCAGTTCCCTTTACAATATCACGCATTGCTTCATCATCCAATTCTCCTAATCGCTCTCCACCGATTCCTTCAATATGCGGCTTTGTTATATCCAAATCCTCCCCAATAGATTGAGCGGTTAATTGCTGGTCTCCTGTGATCATCTTTACTCTTATTCCAGCGTGCTGGCATTTCTTTATTGCAGCGTATACTTCCGCACGAGGGGGATCGATTATTCCTACCATTCCCAAGAAAATTAAATCACTTTCCATTTTGTCTACATCGGTTATATCCTCACCTTTTTTGATTTTTCTAGCGCAGAGAGCAATGACTCGCATTGCTTTACTCGCCATTTCTTTGTT
Source organism: Methanobacteriota archaeon (assembly GCA_002710015.1). Lineage (GTDB taxonomy): Archaea > Thermoplasmatota > Poseidoniia > Poseidoniales > Poseidoniaceae > MGIIa-K1. Next base: position 21,939 of record PAOW01000028.1, read on the forward strand.
TGCGTTTGCGGCATAATCATAATCTTCAGGTTGGATAGGAACTATCTCACCATTGGATATCTTTGATTTCACCAAAGTCTTGTATCCACCGGCTCCTCCTTTAGAAAATATCCAAACATCACCTTCATATTCATGAACGACAGACATACGCTTTCGATCGGTGTCAAAAAAGAATTCATGCTTTCTTGGGTGCCTTTGGCTAAACTTAGAGACTTCACCGTTTATCTTGTAACCAAGAACTGCACATGCACTATCTGTTGGGTCGCCTATTGCAGTCCATTGATTATCTACCTCCGCTATTTGTGAGTTATGGCATACAGACAAGCATGCGGCAGCAAGCCTGAAACCAAGGTCTCCCTGCATTACTGACATTTCTTCATCTGTCAATTCTTCTCCATCATGAGTCAGTCGTCCTATTGGAGTAAATCCTTCACCTGATACTCCGAAAGTCTTGTCTGGGAGCATCAATGTCCTGACTGTCATCTGGTTTTTCGTAAGGGTGCCAGTTTTGTCCGTACAGATGACGGTTGTCGAGCCAAGTGTTTCTACAGCTTTCATCCTTCTAACTATAGCTTTGTGCCTAGCCATGTTTCTCATTCCAATCGCTAAAGTTGTCACAAGAATAATTGGAAGTCCTTCCGGAACAATTGCAATGAATATCGATATAGCAATCAGGAATTGTTTCTTGGCTTCTTCCCATAAATCTCCATCCGGGTCGAGATATTCAACAATCATTTCAATCGACAGAATCAAAGTCGCTACAATCAAAGCAATGAACGCAAGGAACCTTCCCAGGGATTCTAGCTTGTGTTCCAGCGGTGTTTTTGGCGTTTCAGCGAGGGCTATATCGCTTGCAATTTTCCCGATTTCTGTCTTCATACCAGTCGCAGTAACTACTCCAACTGCACGTCCAGTAGAAATCGTTGTACCCATATACATCATATTTTTCCTTTCAGCTAATAATGTGTTTTTTGGTAATGGATCTACTATGATCTTGGTGGGCATTGACTCCCCCGTCAATGCTGATTCGTCAACTTTACATTGCCACGCTTCGGATACACGAAGATCTGCTGGCACTTTATGGCCCTCATCAATCTTGACCAAATCTCCTGGAACTAATTCAGTAGTGCTAACTTCAATCTCCATACCGTTTCTGCAAACTACGCAACTAGAAATTGTCATTTGCTTTAGTGCACCCATCTCTTGCTCAGCTTTATTTTCCTGCCAATACCCAAAAATTGCATTTGCAGTTAACACAATTGCTATGAAAATTGCGTCACCTGGTTTATCTGGGTGAGTTATAAGCGCTAGCAATCCAGCGCCTATTAGCAAATAGCTCATAGGGTCATGATATTGAGATAAAAAACGTAAAATCGCTGATGATTTCTCGGGCTCTACAAGCTTATTCTTGCCATGAATTGCAAGTCGATTTTCGGCTTCTGTCGAGGATAGACCTCCTATCGGAGTATCATATTCCAGCAGTGTTTCTTCCACTGTTTTGGTGTGCCAAACAACCTCTTTCATGCCACCACCAAGGCCTTTGCCTACTATTATGCTGTATTACTACGACTTATGATTATACGGGTGGGGACTCCAACTCATTGTTTCCGATTATTTCACATGTAGAAGCGGTTTCGCCTTCACATGAGCGGCCTTGGGGAGCCTTGGATTCCTGCTGATGCAAACATCAGAGAATTAACTGTTCGAGTGATAATCATTGGGGTATTGTTAGGTGGAGTAATGACCGCCGCGAATGCATACCTCGGTCTATATGTTGGCATGACTGTATCGGCATCGATTCCTGCTGCTGTAATGAGTATGCTAATACTGAGAGGGTTCAAATTCAAAGATGTTACAATATTAGAAAATAACGCAGTTCAGACTATGGCTAGTGCCGGGGAATCACTAGCGGCTGGAATAATTTTTACTGTGCCTGCAATGCTAGTGCTGGGCATTTGGCAAGACATTGAGTGGGTTGACACATTCCTAATCGCAATCCTTGGTGGTTTGTTAGGAACTATGTTTACTATTGCTCTGAGACGACTCTTTATTGTTGAAGAAGCCCTTCCATACCCTGAAGGTGTGGCGTGCAGAGAGGTACTTGTAGCAGGAGAAAAGGGCGGTTCGGGCTTGATTGCTATAATTTATGCACTACTCATTGGTGCGATTTATGGATGGATGGTCAAAGGATTCAAGGCCACTGCCGAAAAATTAGAAGGTGCTGGTTCTGCAATTGGAACGAGATTTTATGGTGGGAGTGAATTATCTCTTGCACTCCTATCTGTCGGATATATTGTAGGTCTAAGAATTGCTTCATTCATCTTCCTCGGAGGTGTCATCGGTTTTGCAATATTGATACCTATATATGGTCTAATCAATGGATTTCCTGATGTATCGGGAGATATGAGTTACATTGGTGTTTATGAATACAAAGAAGTCTACAAAGATCAGATTCGATTTGTCGGTGTTGGAGCAATGGTTGTTGGAGGTGTATACACATTATGGTCAATGCGAAAAACGATTGGAGAGGGTCTTGGAAAAGCATTTAATGCATCAAAAACCAAGGGAGGACAACTTAGAACTGAAATGGACCTTCCACTAGACAAAGTGATGATATTTTGTGGGATACTTGTCGCATTTATATTCTTATTTTATTGGTATGCGACGGGAAGCTTAGTAATGGCAGCAGCTGGTGCTTTATTCTTGGCAGTTGTCTCTTTCTTCTTCGCAGCAGTAGCAGGATATATCGCTGGAGTTGTTGGTTCTTCGAATTCACCGGTATCCGGGATGACTATTGCAACCCTGCTGTTTACAATTGGTTTAGTTTGGTTAGTTGGTGGCTTTATGCTCGATATGAGTAAATCAGAAATGATGGTCGCTACAATGTTTATAGCTGCAATTGTAGCCACATCTGCTGCTATCGCTGGAGATGTTATGCAGGATCTAAAGACAGGACACATGGTTGGCGCCACACCTTGGAGGCAACAAACAGCTGAAATCATTGGAGTTGTTGTAGGAGCGATTGTTATTGGTCCGGTTTTGTCCTTATTACATCAAGCATTCAGAATAACACCAACAGCATGTGAAAATAATCCCTTGAAAAGTGACCCAGACTGTGAGTATGCATTAATTGCTCCTCAAGCAGAATTGATAGGAGCTATTGTAAAAGGGGCATTCGGAGGAGAATTGAATTTGCCGATGGTATTGCTTGGATGTGTTATTGCAGTAATACTGATTAGGTTGGCAATGCCAGTGATGAGTGTAGCAATCGGTATATATCTACCACTTTATTTGTCTGTTCCAATAATGGCTGGAGGAATAATATCACACATATTGCTATCAAGCGCTAGATTGCGCATAGATGGAACACTGGATGGTTCTCCCAGTGCCGCAGCGGAAGTTGCAATAAAGGATGTAAAGGACAAAGGTGTGTTGATTGGCGCTGGATTTATCGCTGGAGAATCTCTCATGGGAGTCCTTTTGGCAGTATTCATAGTTGCTGGTAGTGACCCTAGTAGTTGGTTCGGAGGGATTGGGACACTATCTTACACTTTTTCGATAATATTCTTCGCATGGTTCGTAGGTATTTTCATCATGCTATCAGCAAGAGCTTTACCAAGTAAAGGAAACTTAGGTAGTGACTTTGTCTATGTCCTGTCGGACGGTGCAAAGCGATTAAAAAATGCATTTTCAATGCCGAACATACCTAGACTGAACTCTGAAGATAATGAGAATTAATCAAGATGTGAAGCAAAATCATCAATAGCCATATTCAAAACCCTAGGTTTGGCGGGGCATTGATGAATGGAAAATCTATCTCTGAATTGAAAGAAATGGCGAGAAAGTGCCGGGTGGAAATCTGTAAAATGACCCATCGAATACAAGCAGGACATCCAGGTGGATCTTTGTCAGAGATCGACATTCTTTGCGCACTTTATGGCCACAGATTAAGGTGTAAACCAGACGATCCTGATTGGATAGATCGAGATAGATTTATTCTATCTAAAGGCCATGCATCGCCAGGTATGTATGCAGTTTTAGCAGAAATGGGATTCATATCACACGAGGATTTGAAATCTTACAGGGTGAAAGGTGGTATTTGTCAAGGTCATGTAGATATGAAATGGTGCCCTGGAGTTGATTTTTCAGCAGGAAGTCTCGGTATGGGCTTATCATTTGGTCTTGGTTGTGCCATTGCAGCCAAAATAGAAGGTTCATCACGCAATGCGTATGTAATGGTTGGAGATGGAGAGATTCAGGAAGGTAGTGTATGGGAAGCTGCCATGGCGGCTGCACACCATGAACTTGGGAACCTCAAGCTATTTATCGATTGTAATGGAATACAAAATGACGATTTTTGTGATGCACAGATGCGGATGTTTGACATTCCCTCAAAATGGGAGTCGTTTGGCTGGTCTGTAAAGGAAATTGACGGACATGATATGGAACAAATCATCGATGCAATTGACTGGATGGACACAATTACAGAGGTTCCCTGCGTGGTTATTGCACACACCGTAAAAGGAAAAGGTGTATCATTTATGGAAAACAACCCAGCTTTTCATGGGGCTGCACCAAATGATGAACAATTAAGCCAAGCATTACAAGAATTGGAGGTGAGCCTGTGACAAGAATGGCAGCAACTAGAGATGGTTATGGTGAGGCATTAGTGGAATTAGGTAATAATCCAAAGGTTGTTGTTTTAGAGGCTGATTTGGGTAAATCAACTAAGTCACTTCACTACAGGAAAAAATATCCGGAGCGAACCGTATCTTGTGGTATTGGAGAACAGAACATGCTTCTGATAGGTGCTGGTTTGGCCTCAAGTGGTTTCATTCCATTCGCATCTACTTTTGCTATTTTTACAGAACGAGCATTTGAACAAATGCGCAACGGCATAGCAAGAACAAATCTACCGGTTCATCTATGCGGATCACACGGTGGAACACATACCGGAACAGATGGCTCCAGCGCTCAGTCCATTGAAGATCTTGCAATTTACAGAACACTACCGAATGTTGTAGTGATGCATCCATGTGATGACGTTTCTACAAAGGAACTCACTATGCAATTACCCGAACTAGGGCAGCCATCTTACATGCGGACGGCTAGAAACAAGACCCCTGTTCTATATGATGGAAGAGCCGGAGATATCAAGATTGGCAAGGGAATAGTGCTTCGGGAAGGCAATGACGCTGCTATTATAGCATGTGGAGTTCTTGTTCATGAATCTCTCAAAGCCGCTGAAGAACTCAGGAATATGGGTATCAATGTTACAGTTGTTGACATGCACACCATCAAGCCACTTGATACAGAGCTTATCGGAAAATTAGCTGATGAATGCGGAGCTATTGTGACTGCTGAGGACCATTCAGTAATTGGTGGGTTGGGAGGAGCAGTGTCAGAGTACATTGTCTCAGCCAATCCAATCCCTGTGGAAAAAATTGGAGTAGATGATAGATTTGGTGAATCCGCAGAAGCGGATGAGATGTTAGAAATGATGGGGCTAAAATCTTCTAATATTGTTGATTCAGTGCAAAAGGCGATATCAAGGAAGAGTTGAAGCACTGTCGTAGTTTGGAGTAGATTATGGAATTCTTTCTGGATACTGCCGACGTTGAGGAAATAAAAGAGATTGCAGCTTGGGGAATACTGGATGGTGTTACAACTAATCCTTCGCTGATTAAGAAAAGTGGTAGAGATTTCAAAACAGTTGTCGCTGAAATTGCTTCAATTTGTGATGGACCCATATCTGCTGAGGTCACTGCTCTAGACACAGAAGGCATGGTAGAACAGGGTAGAAAATTAAAACAGGATTTACCTTCAAACGTTATTATCAAAATACCATGTACTCCTGAAGGGTTAGCTGCAACCAAAATCCTGAACTCTGAGGGAATAAAAACAAATGTCACACTCATATTCTCTGCTGCCCAAGCATTGATGGCAGCGAAGGCAGGGGCGACATATGTTTCTCCGTTCATTGGGCGAATTGATGATACAGGCTCTGATGGCATGACTTTAATTGCCGAAATTATGGCAACATGGGAAAACTATGACGTTAAAACAAAGGTATTAGCAGCATCTATACGACATCCAACACACGTGCTAGCATGCATGCAGTTAGGCGCTCACACCGTCACCATGCCTACCAAAACATTCCGACAACTAATGAAACATCCACTAACGGATAAAGGACTTGATGGATTTATGAAAGACTGGGCAGAGGTCGAAGCAGCAGGTAATGCTTGATGCGAACGATTGATAATGAGAGCCTAACCACAAAGGAAGTAGGAGGCGGTTATTGTGGATGAGCACAACGATAAGGTTAAGCGTCTTTTGGATGGTGAGATTGACGAAGCCGAAATCGCTGCTGATCCCGTTCTATCTTCCCTAGCTGAGCGAATATTTGGGCTAAATATTGAACCAATAACACCTAGTAAACCAAGCCTGTCTAACGGACTTTCTGATGTTGAAGTAGTGACTGCAACTGCTGGAGCAGATCCAATGATAGAAGTGGTACCGGGAATAGAACCTAAACAGGATATGCCACTCCCTGATGTAGCACCTATACCTAAATCCGACGAAAAGGACTCATCGGGATTTGTTTTCAAATCGTTTGGCCTTACCGCATTGTTCGCTGCGATTGGTAATATTTTTGGATTATTCGGTGGACTAAACACGCTATGTGAAGCAGAAAAATGCACTCCTGATGCAACAAGATTGAACTGGATTGATTTGCACAATATTACAAATGAGCAAGGATGGTCTATGCCATATCCTGAAATAGGTATTCCAGACTATGTTGCCGTTATTTGCAGCCTCATAGTGATTATTATGGCGTTCAGGAAAAAATAAACTCCACATAATAAAATAATCCGGTGCTGATCAAATGGGAAAGGCGAAAAGAGGAATACCTTCAAAGATTGAAGATTTCAATTCATGGTATCCTTTCATAGTTGAAGCAGCAGAGCTTGTAGACAAACGCTATCCGATAAAGGGCATGGATGTATGGAGGCCTTATGGCTGGAAAGCAATGAAACTAATTGATTCATTAACACATCACGAAATGGAGAGGACTGAGCATGAGGAGGTCAATTTTCCATTGCTTATACCTGAGAATCTACTGGAAAAAGAAAATGCACTTGTTTCTCGTTTAAAAAGGGCGAGAGAGGAAGGCGTCGATCCCGATGACTTAAGAGATGAGGAAGAGGAAGGTGGATTCAAAAAAGAAGTATATTGGGTAAAGCATGCTGGCGAAAATGAACTTGAAATTCCAATGTTCTTGAGGCCAACAAGTGAAACAGCCATGTATACTATGTTCCCACTATGGATTAGATCACACAAAGATCTACCACTAAAAGTGTATCAAATGGTAAACACGTTCCGATATGAAACTAAGCAAACTAGGTCGTTCATTCGAGTCAGAGAGATTCATTTCTTTGAAGCACACACAGCACATGCCGATGAAGAATGTGCGACTAGACAAATCGAACAAGATCTGGAAATAGTGGATAACCTAATGCATCAACTATGTTTACCAGTAATAAAAGCAAAACGTCCAATATGGGATACATTCCCAGGTGCATTCTACACTATTGGAATAGATGCACTAATGCCAAACGGACGGACACTTCAAGTGGCGTCTTGCCATCATTACAAGGACCAATGGGCTAAAGCATTTAATTTGACATATGAGAATTTAGATGCAAAGCAGGAATATTGCCACCAAACGACTTACGGCATGTCTGAAAGATTGATGGGTGCAATTGTTGGCATGCACGGGGATGATAACGGACTTATATTCCCGCCAGCTATTGCTCCCTACCAAGTTGTAATTTGTCCAATGATAAGGAAAAATTCAGAAGTTGATGTCCTAGGAAAGGCGAATGAAGTGGCTATGATCCTAAAAGAATCAGGTCTAAGGGTGAAAGTTGATTCACGGGACATTCATGCAGGCCAGAAATACTTTGATTGGGAAATAAAAGGGGTTCCATTAAGACTTGACATCGGACCACGCGATATAGAAAATAATACTGCATTCGCTGTGCGAAGAACTGGTGGAAAAGAGCCTTTGTCGTTGGATGCAATCTCAAAAGAATGCAAGAAGGTGTTAGATGAGATTTCAGATGAGTTGAGAAATCGAGCTAATTCACACACAGAGAATATAGTAACTAAATTAACTGACCTCAACGAAGTCGAAGATGGGAAAATTTACGAAATAGCGTTTGATGGTACTGACGCACATGCAGAAACTATAGAACGAACAACAGGGCTGTCATTCTTAGGGGATTCTACTGAACCATATAGTGAAGAAACACCTTGCTTTATGTCCGGTAAGTTAACAAAACGTCGTGTTATACTGGCAAAGACTTACTAAAGTCACATCTCTAGGCCATCGAAGTCCATGTCAGGATCCTTCATCATTCTTTTCATCTGCTTATTCATCTTGCGATTTCCACTCATGCCTTTCATCATCTTTCTAGACCGATTCCATTGACCAATGAGTTCTCTAACATCTTTTTCTTTGACGCCAGACCCTCTAGCTATTCTTCGAATTCTATCGGCTTTTATCTTCGCAGGCTCATCTTTTTCGTAGGTTGTCATGGAATCCATGATAACACGATATCTGTCTAGATTGGCTTGCATTGCCTCTTTTTGATTTTTCCCCATAGCTCCCATGCCGCCAAACATTCCAGATGGTAAAAAGGACAACAGTTTGTCAATGGTTCCAACCTTTGACATCATTTCCATTTGTGAATACATATCGTTAAGTGTGAATCGTCCTGAAAGCATCCGTTGTGTTATTCGCATAGCTTCTTCTTCATCCATGTCCTCAGGTGCTAAATCGATCAATCCACGAATGTCACCCATACCAAGTAATCTAGAGATGAATCTATCAGATTCAAATTTCTCAAGATCGGCTACTTTTTCTCCAGTTCCGATATACATCACAGGAGCTCCTGTTGTGGCTACAGCAGACAGAGCACCGCCCCCTCGGGCCGTTCCATCCAGTTTGGTAATGACGATGCCTGTAACACCAGCTAAATCGTGGAAGTTGGCAGCAACTGGACCAGCGGATTGGCCAACTTGGGCATCGATGACTAAGAATCTTTCATTTGCTCGTGAAATCTCAGATATGTCTTCTAATTCTTTGACTAGTTCCTCATCGAGCTTGTGTCTTCCTGCTGTATCAATAATCACTAAATCTGCCGCTGCGTGCTCCTTCAGACCATTCCTGACAATTTCTACTGCACTACTATTTTCTGGCTCCCCATACACCTGAACCGGTGAATCTTCAAGTAGTTGAGTCAATTGATTATAAGCTCCAGGTCTATGTACATCGGCCTCAATTACTGCAACTCTAACACCATGTCTTCTTCGATACCACTCTGCTAATTTTGCTGTTGTAGTTGTCTTTCCATTTCCATAAAGACCAACCATCAAGATTGTAGCTTGCTGAGGTCTTACTTCACGTGGTGGCCCCAACAATCTCACAAGTTCGGTGTAGAGTATATTCATTGCATGAGTTTGAAGTGTGATACCTGGTCTGGGTTCTTCTTCTCGCAACCTCGTTTCGAGCTTTTCGGTAATTTCCTTGGTTTGACGAACATTGAAATCTGCTTCCTGAAGGGCCCTCCTAAGACTCCTCAACATTTCCTTTAGCTGATCTTCATCGAGTTTCCTTCTACTTTTGAGCATCCCGAGAGCCGAAAAAATACCTCTTGACAGGGACTCAAGTGCCATAGTCATACCCAAATCGCCATTATGTTTGAACCCAGCGGGTAATTACGCGTCCGGGAAGGTTAGACGGAGTATATCATCTTCTAACTTAGCAGCAACATTGCTAGCCTTGGCTGGTCTATCGAATGGCACAGGGTGTTCTCTTGAGTTGATCCCAACTAAAACTACTCCAGATTCACTACGTAAAGATAGATCATCTCTAACTATACCTGGAAGATGTAGGTAAACATCATTTCCATTTCGCCATGTTCCTCTATGAACCTCTAGCCCGAGTCCTATTTTGAATGGACCATGGCCATTGCCAATACCTATGTCACTGTGCATTTCGCTCGATATTTGACGTAGGGAGTTCAAACCGTGTATGTCAGAATCCTTTAGTTCAACCTCATGGAAGTACATTTCTGGCAGACTTGATACCAAGGATTCTATATTCTCTCTTTCGGTTTTTCTCCGTGTCTGAATAAATTCATGATCGTAATCAGGTGTTAATCGATTTACAACACAACCAGAAACAGGTAACCCATGCTCCTTTAGTGCAGCATAAGCTCTAACAGTTTCGTTAACACCCATTTTTTCAGGGATTGTTACCAAGGTAAATCGAGTTATTTCAGGATTACAAAGTATTCTTCGAACATGTAAAACGCGTCTTCTGAATTTTTCTAGCTCCTCTCGCATTTTATCTCCTTCTTTAGCACCGAACATCATCGCCCTAATACCTCCAGTAATTCTGTGCATTCGAATTATTTTCTCGGCCCACTTTTCAATTATTTCAGGTAATGCAAGGAACCTTAACGTGTGACCAGTGGGGGCTGTATCAAAAACGATTACGTCCCAATCCGGGTTTTCTAGGTGCTTCAACAATTCATCAAACGCCATCGCCTCATCCAGCCCTGGTAAAACCATCTCAGAGGCATTGAACTCAGGATTTTCACCGCCCAAGAAAGGCGCAACAGTTTCCGTAAGTTTGGGAATATGATCAGAAATTCTTGATTCAGGATCAAGTTCGAGGCCCCACAGGTTATCTACACCGTCTACTGCTGTTGGCGATGAACTTAGTTGTACTCCAAGGCTATCTGATGTACTATGCGCCGGATCACTACTAACCAACAACACTTTCATTCCCGCATCAGCTAAACCTACAGCTGTGGCGGTAGAGGTGGTTGTTTTACCGACTCCCCCTTTTCCACCAAACAATAGTAGCCGTGCCATGGCTATGGCTAAAGATTGGTATATTCAAGGCTTAGGTTAACAAAACTGACTTGAACAGGTCATAACCAGGTTATGTTCATGGCGAGTGACGTATTGCTATCGCAGGTTGCAATAGTCATAGCCCTCGTTGGAATGAGTCTGGGTTGGCGCGGAGTAATGACTCGATATTCTGGGTTTTATGATTTGACAACGGCTTGGAGCATGATGTTTTGGGGAATCTTGCTAGGCGGTTTGTATGCTAGTCTAGGTGATACATTCTTGCTCAGTTTGTATATCGAAGGGAAAATACCATCAATTTTGAATCTCGTAATTTGTCTTATACTGGCAGTGATTGTTCATTTTATATTAAGGATGAAAAAAGTTCGCAGAACAGGGTCACAACCTACTACCGGATGGGCTTTAGGATTGGCTGTTGGAGGTATGGTCTCTCTCTTTCTCATTTTTCGTCTGTTAGAAAGATACGAAATCGGGATTCAACTACTTGCAGTAATTTTTCTAATTGCAATTTTGTCTCCTAGAGCACACGCACTCATATTTTGTAGACACGGATTTGGAATGTTGCAAGGAAAGAGGTGGAGTATTGTCCTCAGAACTTTCCTAGTATCATCATTACTACTAACAGCCTTGTACAATTCATTCGATTTTCCATTGATATGGATCTTCATCATACCACCTGTTTTGTTATCTGAAAAATCCTCGCACGATTGGGTATGGGCAGCTGTCCCGAAACAAGCAAGAAGAAGATTGAGAAGGATTTGGTCTGATGCTAGCCGAATTAAGTATGATGAGTCTGAGTAAGTAACTCCTCATTTACAATGCAGAGGCTGTATCTAAAGAGTAAATCAGCCCTTTTTTCAGTTTCAATGCGGTGCAGAACCTTCATGGAGGTACCGTTTAGCCAATGTAACAATGGGAACTTGTCCTTTCTGTCGAGCCCAGACCCTTCCAGGGGACTCTATCTGCTACAGTTGCGGTCGAGTTTTCTCCGGAGCAGCAGGCATGGATTCTAGAATACGAGGAAATTTTATGCGTTCTCCAACACGGAGAGCGAAATCTGGAAAGGCTCCAAGACAAGAATTTGCAACTGGTAAGTTAAAGAGAAAGGGTCGCAGAAAACGAAGCCGAATAAACCAGCTCGGTTTGCTCGCTTTAATCGCATTCATATTTTTTACACCAGATGCAAAACAGTTTGTTCTAGCGAAGTGGGCAGAAATTGAAGAATATGTCATGGAAGGTTTAGCCCCACACCAGGTTTATCCATTAGAGGCTGAATACACAGTTGTTCGTTCAATCGACTTATGGAATAATGGATCAGATGTAGGTCATTTAGAGGAAACTATACCTTTACCCGTGGATGTTAGCAGTAAGGAAAGTATGCCAGTCGCAATCGCATACGAAGACGACACTGAGGTTGAAAAATCAACCATTCAAGATGTAATATCGCACGAAATAAGGGTCGATGGACAGATAATTCAAATCCCACTAGAAGGTAAGCCAACTAAATCGAAAGATAATGCAATTGTTACAAATGCAGGAACTCAGATATGGTGGCCAGGAATAGTGAATCCAGATAATGATGACTTCTGTCCTCACGGAACTTGCGTTAGGGTCTCGACGGATGTTGATTCTAATTCGCACAAAACCCTTGAATTTGTTGTAACAATCAAATCAACTTCACACAGTTGGTGGCACTCCACGAGAATTGACGGTAAGATTGAAGGTAAATCAGAAGGTGTAAGTTTGGCGAGATCTGGAACCTTTGATGAGATTAAACAAAGAGGGGGAGGAGTGGAGACTTTGTACAAAAAATTTGGTGACCAAAAATATTGGTATGATAGAAGCCAAGAAAACTGGGCAATAGACGGAAGACAGGCCCAAGCGCCAACTGTTTTCCAAACAGCCATGAACATTGAAGCAAGTTTGCCGAATAATCTCAAGAATAACGCTTATGCATATGCGCGTGCAACATTTGATTGGCTTAATGATAATATTCCATATGATACCAATGCGCCAAACACAGCAAGAAGTGGTGAGCAATGCTTAGATGCTGGAATTGGTGATTGTGATGAACAATCAAATGCATTCATGAGTATAATGAGAATTAAGGAAATTCCTTCTTACTATGTATTTGGTGCACTTGCAGATCCACAATTTAATTCGTGGGAAGGTCACGCTTGGGCATACGTAATGTTGCCGATGTCGGACGATTGGTGCGAACAAAATGAAGTAAAGATTGATACATGCTACATAGAGGGTGCTGTTGATGTGGTTAATAGGAAATGGTTGGTCCACACACCAACTGTTTACATCGATTGGATTGAAGAATACTCAGAGTTTATTCCCAATGGTAATATCGTTAATAATTACTACTCTGGCGGCTCAATGACTGGAGAAGATTTTACTCGAAAACGTTCGTTCCACACTGAGGGCTACTCTGTCAGTGGCGGAACTTGGAACAATAAATGGTTAGGAGAGGATTTGACATGAGGGTCATAATAGGTGGCGGAGGAAGAGTTGGAACCGGCTTAGCTAAGGCACTGCGCAGTGAGGACAAGGATGTTGTATTAGTCGATAATAGCGCTAGAGCTGTAAAGAATTCTCAAGGTATGGACATATTAGTAATTCATGGTGATATAACTCAACGTGGAAAATTTATTGAAGCAGGTATTGAATCTGCTCAGGTATATGTTGCTGCAACAAATTCTGACGAAAGAAACATTTTGTCGTGTGCTTTAGCTAAACATGTTCACAAAGAAAGAACAAAGGGTGATGGAGAATTAATGACAATATGCCGTGTAAGAAATCCAATATTTGTAAAAGAATACGAGTCCGGTAAATTAGCAAAATGGGCTGGTGTTGATCATGTAGTTCATCCCGTTGACGGGGCTATAGAACGGTTAATGTCAGGACTGAAATCCTCATCTTTGACAGAAGTTATACCATTTGAAGCGGATGCATTTATTGTAGAGCTAAATGTAAAATCCGAAGCGGGTGGTGTTGTTCATAGAACATTAAGAGATTCTGGTGAAAAAGTCGAAGGGGGTATGCCTCTGATTGTTGGTCTTAAGAGAGACGGTATGCTAGGGAAGGTTCCAACAGCAGATGACCAAATACTACCGAACGATAGAGTAGCAATTGCAACTGCTGGAGAGGCATCCTTCAATCGTATATTACGAATATTTGGTCATGAAGCAGTTGATTTTCCAGATAAACCAAAAGTAATTATCTTTGGAGCTGGATTAATAGGTGTCAGATTAGCAAAGGCATGGCTTGACGCTGATGGTAGCGTTACGGTTGTCGAAAGAGATTTAGAAAAAGCAAACAATCTAGCAGGTTCAGAGATTGGTAGTAGAAAAGGAATAGAGATTATACACGGTGATCATCTAGATAAGGGCTTATTGTCAGAAATTGAGATATCATCGCATGACATAGCAATTTCCGCTCTGGATGATGATAATGCATCGATTGCTGCTGCTCTGCTGGCCAGCGATATGGGTGTCGAGCGGACTGGACTTATTTTGTATGATGCAGATCTTGTAAATGTGGTAAGGAGAATGGGAATCACATTTTCAGTAGACAGAAAAAGAGTTGCAATCGATACGATACTTGCAAGAATTCATACCGAATTACCGGGCCCATATGCTGTATTATCCACAGTTCCCGACGTAGTAGGAATCTGTCTTCCGATAAAATCCGAGAACAAATTTGCAGGTGATACAATTGAAAATGCGGGTTTACCGGATTATTGTAAAGTGGCATTTATTCAAAGACAAAATATACATAATGAGTGGGAAACAATGCGACCCTCACCCCAGAAAACGTTACTCGAAGGTGATCGGCTAACAATATTCTTGCCACCAGATAGGGTTGATGACCTCGAAAAGAAATTCAAGGTGTGATTGATGCGAAGAGATGTTCTAGCCCTCATTGTTGGGTGGACAATGGTTGCAATGCTAGTTCCACTAGCCTTCAGTTTTCTAGTTACATGGTGGCTAGACGACTTCCAAATTGCGGGAAAATCATTCTTATTGCCCATTTTATTTTCCGGATTAATTGGTTTGGGATTATTGACATTTGGAGTTAGGTCCGACACAACTGAAAGATTGCGAGATAGAGAAGCGTTTGCTGCTGTCGCTCTTGCTTGGCCTGTCGCTGTTTTTGTTGGAAGTTTTCCGTTTTGGTTAGGTGGAGTTTTTCACGGTCCGTTTACAGATGGTTCTAGTATGATGGATATCGCCAGAGGATTCGTTAACTCTTGGTTTGAAGCAATGTCTGGCTTTACAACAACCGGTGCCACAGTGATTGAAATGTCTACTAGCCCCTATTGTGACGGGGGGACACCTGACTGTATCAATGCGCAACCCAAAGGTATTCTCGTATGGAGATCGCTAACTCAGTGGCTTGGCGGGATGGGTATCATTATGCTTGGATTAATGCTCTTGTCAAGAGTTTTAGGTGGAGGTATGGCTTTGGCAAGAGCTGAGTTAACTGGACCTTCTCTATCCAAATTGCGCCCAAAACTTCAGGAAACTGCCGTTGCGTTGTGGTCGATATACATCGTCTTGACTGCTCTGGAAATTTTGCTGCTTGGAACAATAGGAAATTTGAGCCCATTTGATGCGTTCAACCATGGTTTAACAACAATGCCATCTGGTGGATTTTCAACACATGATCAATCGATAGGTTACTATGATAGTTTTGTTGTTGAAGCGATTATAATATGCTTTATGTTCCTTGCCGGAGTTAATTTCACATTGATTTGGTTAGCATGGGAAAAGCAGTGGGACAAGGTATTTTCAGACCAGGAAGGAAGGAGTTATGTTCTCGTCATTATCACAACAACTGCATTCGTATTTTTCGCATTAATCTCGCAAGGTGATTCATTCAGTGAAGGATTTTTTGACTCGCTATTTACAGTTGTGTCCATTGGAACGTCAACTGGTTATACAACCACGGATTATATGTTATGGCCGGTAGTAACTCATGTTTTCCTGTTTTTACTAATGATTGTTGGGGCATGTGCTGGTTCAACCAGTGGCGGACTCAAACTAATGAGGGTTAAATTAGCTTTGAAAGTAGCGTGGAGAGAAATAGGAAGGATCGCTCAACCAAAGAGGATATTTAGAATACGAATGAATAATGAAGTGGTTGAAAGCGATAGGTTAGGTTTAGTTGTTGGTATGCTATTCGTTTGGACGGGTATCTTTGCATTATCTTGTTTAATTCTCGCTGTAACAATGCCCAATTCAGATTTTGAATCAATCATTGCTGTTGTAGCGTCGTCTTTAGGAAACACAGGGCCTACTCTGGGAGATTATGGCCCATCTAATACTTGGGCATCTCTTGGTGCACCTTCCCTTGTAATTACATCAATATTGATGTGGTTTGGTCGATTAGAACTCATGACTGCTCTTCTGCTTTTACATCCTAGAACATGGACTCGAGAAGAAAGGGAGGCTCCTGATCGAGCCTCTGTCAAACTAATTAGAGAATTATTTGAAAAAATGGAAGATCGCTCAACAGAGAAAGATGACTAGAATAAAGTCTTTTGAGCATCATCTGGCTTTTCTGTCCCAGTTTCTTCAGAATCATCCGGAAGGTTTCCCTCATGATTAGTGTCAATGACCTTACTATTCTTTTCAAGTTCTACTGCATATTTTTCCATGAGTTCCTTTGTAGTACTGTAATTTGACTTTAGACCACAAATAGCGACGTGCTCTTCGGGACTTAATCCTAGAGCGATTGAAAGTGAAAAATCATCCTCATTTTCTGTGCTTACTGCTACTAGGGAAGGTAATAATTCCTCTCTGGCCACTTTTTGAGAACATCCGCAGGTTTTTGCTAGCCTTGTTATAATCGATTTTCGAACCCATGCAGATTCCCTCCTTAAAAAAGCCGGATAAGAACAAAATATTCTTCCTTCAATAGCTTTTGAAGGAGTTACACTTGCTGATAGACCAGATAAATTAGATGCCCAATACCAAGATCTGTGGGCTGTATTACGAAATCTACTAGTTAACAGTCGATCTGCAATCGATAGCGATTTTGCACCGCGTTTAACTGCTTCCTTCTCAGTAAATATGACTCCATTATTCCATGATATCCAAGCCACCATATCATCTGGACTTTTGTCAAGAGATCTCATGGTTGTTATCGCTTTAGTAGCTGTTCTTGATCGGTATAGTTTATCCAGTCCCGGAAATATCTCTACTGTTGTATCTCTTGTTCCAGTTGCGTGAGTTGACTTAACAAGTTCTTCTGTAATATTTGAATCAACTAGGTTACACATGACTTGTATGTCTTTGATGAGTGCTCTAAGGTCCCCTGGGTTTTTTTCTACCAGCTCATTTAATGCACCAGGATCGGCAGTGTAACCTTCTTCTTTCAAAACCCTCATTGCAACTCTACGAATTGCATCATTGGATGCTCTTTCAAACCTAATTGTAACTAAGTGCTTGCTAAACCTATCTCGAGCTGTTCTCCAACTCGATGAGGTCCTACCCCACAATCCCATTTCATCATTGCAAGCCAAAATTACTGGTTGTTTTGTTTTCGAAAGAAGATTGATTAATTCTGCCTTTCCACCACTATCACCCTTTAGTGAATTACCTTTTTCAATGTCATCACCGAGCAAAATCGATGAGACTCGCTTTTCTGAGACCTCACGCAATCCACCACTCAAGTGGTCTACCTCATCAAGTAATATCAGAGTACGATTAGATTTCCGGGGGTTTGTTGAAAATAGTGTTGTGTGCATTGATGCGTGAGTAGCTGCTTTTCTTATGGCGCCTGCGTTGCGTGAATCGCTAGCATTTAATTCGATCACCTGCCACCCCATATCAGCAGCTATCGCTCTAGCAATACTTGTCTTACCAACACCGGGTGGTCCTATTAGCAATAGCCCCGGCTTCTTTGGTTTATCAGTCTCCCATTCCTTCAACCATGAGCGTATTTTGTTTCTCTGTCCCTCATTACCTTCAAGTTCCCTTTCGCTTTTGGGTCTGTGACGTTCTGTCCAATCACTGACCTCCATATCCATATACAGCAAAAGGACTCACTTGAACCTTGAGATTATTTAAAGTTCAATTCATCAATTTTCACTCGTTCTTGTTTGCCAGTATCGCGCTCTCTAACGGTTACAGTATGGTTTTCAAGAGATTCATAATCTACCGTTATGCAATATGGAACGCCTATTTCATCAGAACGTGCATACCTTCGACCAATTGATCCGCTCCCATCATAATTTGACAAGACCCTATCTCTCTTACACAAATTTTCATGAATTTTTCTTGCAAGATTATCAATTCCATCCTTTTCAAACAATGGTAACACAGTGACATCTATTGGAGATATTGATTTTGGTAATGAGAGTATTGTATAGGCCTCTCCAGATTTTATGATTTCTCGATAAGAATGGTCGATTGAATGCCATATTAGGCGGTCAATTCCGAACGCAGGCTCTACAACATGTGGGATAAACCACTCACCGCTAATTTTCTCTTGACGCTGTATTTTTTTCACGTGTCGGGGCTCAATATTAACTTCATCGTCGTCAATTTCTAAAGACATCGGAAAGATCGAATCTGGTGGTAACTTCTCCACTGCATTCTTTATTTTCCCAGCAAAATTCTTGAATTCAGGACCGACCGTAGACCCATCGATAGTCCAACCGTCGATTTCAACGATTTTGGGAGTCTCGAATGTCCGCCATGCTCGCAAGCGCTGACCTGTGGCCATCTCATGTGCTTCCAAGTCGTAGCATCCCCTGTGAGCAATACCTACACATTCTATCCAACCGAATGATCCCATTATTTCTAAATCCCAGCAATCAACAGCATAATGTGCCATCTCATTCGATTCATGCTGTCTAAATCTGATTAATTCAGGATTGATGCCGATACTTGTAACAAAATCAAATGTGATACCCATGAAGTATCCAACTGTTGAATGCCGTATTATACCTGCCTCGACAGCTTTGGATAATGTAACTTGCATTTCTCCCTCGTTTTCAGAAATCAAAGTAAGCGAATCTTTCCATTGGTCGAGATTGTGATGATACTCGATTTCTGGATCGATGAAATATTCTAACTCGGCCATGTTGAATTCTCTCAGCCTAATCATACCTTGCCGAGGACTGATTTCATTTCGATATCCTTTCCCGATTTGAACTGCCCCAAATGGAAGCCGCTCTCGAAAATGTCTGTAAATAGATGTGAATGAGGTGAACATTCCTTGTGCTGTCTCGGGGCGTAAGAAACCTTCTCTTGCAGAATCTGCGTTGCCTATTCTTGTTGAGAACATTAAGTTTTGAGAGGAAATTTCCCCCCAATCAGATACTCCGCAAGCTGGACAAATTGGCATTAACTCAGAAATTTTTTTACTTAATTCCTCTTTCGTAAAGGAATCTGCATTCGGATAATCACTCTCTATAAGGTGATCTGCTCTGCTTGCCTCGGAGCATTTTTTGCATTCGACTAGGAAATCGGTGAACTCACCTACATGTCCACTTGCCTCCAGAACAGGATAGGGAGTTACTGTTGGACTTGAAATTTCGACTACATTACCCAAACTTAACCAATGACTCAGCCATGCTTGATTTACTTGGTTGCGTATTCTTCCACCTACTGGTCCGTAGTCATAAAAACCAGCAACTCCACCGTGTATCTCAAATGCCGGCAGTAGTAGTCCCCGGCGTTTTAGCATGCCTGTGAGCCTTGCTAAACGGTCAGTTGAGAACTCCTCCATGGTATGCCGTAGTGTAGGAAGTAAATGATAACAACTGTATAAGATTTGAAAATATTTGATTTATGAATATAAATAATAAATAAAAATAATTATTTGAGAATTTTTTATTAAATCGAACGCAGTATTGTGATTTTAGTCAAATTAAGTGTGATTTTTGTTTAATTTAAAAAACAAAACATATATGACCTCTTTACGAACGGTGTAGGACCACGCATAAAGGGTTGATATAATGGCTAAGATATCATACTTAGAAGAACCTGACACTACTGAGGTTCTGTTGAGTAAGTTATCACAGCCTGTACGAAACTGGTTTAAAGACAAATTTCCTGACTTCACAAGGCCACAAAAATTAGCGATTCCATCAATAATGAATGGAGATCATTTGTTACTTTGCTCACCTACTGGTTCAGGTAAGACACTTACTGCATTCCTAAGCGTTATTGACAAGTTAATCAGAGATGCAATGACTGGAAAATTAGAGGACAGAGTTTACTGTTTATACATCTCACCGATAAAGGCATTAGCTAACGATATTCAAAAGAACCTTATTGATCCACTGTCAGAAATCGAAAAGAAGTATTTGCCAGACAGAGCACAAAACAAGATCAGAGTTGGCTTGAGAACTGGAGATACTCCACAATCCGAAAGACAGAAGATGCTAAGGAAGCCACCTCACATTTTGATTACCACACCGGAGAGTATGGCAATAGCAATATCTTCGCCTAGATTCCAGCCAATTGTTTCTAATGTCGAATGGATAATTATTGATGAAATGCACTCATTGGTCCCGACTAAAAGAGGTGTCCATCTCGCTTTGACTGTTTCATTACTTGATACAATATTGGAGAGGCCAGTTCAACGAATTGGAATTTCTGCGACAATGGAACCGCTTGAAACTGTTGCTCAATACTTGGTGGCGAGTGACGACAGAGAATCAAGAGAGAATACGCAAAGTGTAAAAATCGCAAAGATAAGTGGAGCCAGAGAACTAGATTTGGATATACTATTATGCTCAAATAAATTTAGTGACCTATCTGTAATGAAAGTTCTGGAAATGAATGTTGAAATGATTGCTGATTTAATATCAGCTCACAACACAACTCTGGTTTTTGCAAACACGCGTAAAATGACTGAGACGTTGGTTCAGCGTTTGCGACCTTATCTAGGTAACCTTGTGGAAGGACATCATGGTTCGATGGACAAAAGAATACGTCTTGAGGTCGAAAGAAAATTGAAACTAGGACAACTTAGAGCGGTTGTTACATCATCGTCCCTTGAAATGGGAATCGACATAGGATCTGTCGATATGGTAGTTCAGGTAGGCTCCCCTGGAGACATAGCAACTGCACTGCAAAGAATCGGCCGTGCAGGGCACCAAGTCGGAGGAATACCAAGGGCGAGGTTCTTGCCAACTAGCGTTGATGACTTAATCGAGTTGGCTGCACTGCAAGCTGCAATACAAACAGGAGATATGGATAATCTTGATTTTCCACAAAATTGTTTAGACGTCCTTGCACAATTCTTGATTGGTCTTGTGATAATAAATGAGAGGGATATTGATGAAGCCTTCGAAGTCGTGACAAGCACCTGGTCATACCGAAACCTAGGATATGATGACTTCATTGAAGTTCTTGATATGCTAGAAGAGGAGAGAAGAGTTTGGATTGATTGGGAAGAAAACCTATATGGAAAACGTGGCTATTCTCGCATGATATATTATACCAATATAGGAACTATCGCTCCAGACAACTCATATCTTGTTTTCAATGCTGAAGGTAGCATATTAGGACAGCTTTCATCTTCATTCGTTGCAAATTTACGCAGTGGTGATGTTATATTGCTGGGAGGATCTACTTACAGAGTTACGAATATTCAAGGGACTAGAGTTAACGTAAACTCTGTAACGGGATATAGACCAACCGTGCCTTCATGGAGCGGAGAAGCACGAAGCAGATCAAGGGAATTATCTCGAGCTCTACTCGACTTAATAGGGAATAGCGTTAATGCGTTAAGAAGAGAAGCAGATCCACGACTCATATTACGGGATGCATATGGTTTGAGTGAAATTGTGTCAAACACAATCGCTAGACATTTAGAAGAACATACGCTAGATTCATTTCAGGTTCCAGACCCAAACCGGCTGATTATTGAAGAGATTGTTTCAGGAGGAATGCCAACCTATCTAATAACTTCATGCAGAGGCCGGGGATTTAATACAGCACTAGGATATTTCATGGCAGGTATTGCAGAACAAGATGGAATAGCAGTATTGGAGTTGTCATTTGACGAAAATGGACTGTTGATTAAAACCAGTAAGGAAGTCAATCCTGGTTCTATGTATGAATCATTCAAATCAAATAATCACGTCGAAATCCTAGAAAGATACATAGTTTCTACTCAAATTTTCGCTAAGAGATTTAGAGAGGTAGCGGGTAGATCACTTATAATTCCAAAACGAATTGGCGCTGATGAAGTTAGCCCTCAGCAATTCCAACAAAAGGCCGATGCCCTTTTACAAAGGCATAGATCTTTAGAAGATTCTTTACTAATCAAAGAAGCGAAGGCAGAAATCATGTTCAGCGATATTGATGTAATATCTTTGAATGAGTTTTTAGAATCCATAAATAATGAGGATGCCCGAATAGTTCACACAAAAGTCCCAGTCCCTTCAAGACTGGGGATGAGTCTCTACATGAGCACATTCGAAGACTTGCTTTCAATGAAAACACGTGCTTTCTTAGTAAAGGACATCGATCCTGAGATTCTCAAAAGATTGCTTGGAAATAGGTCACTAGCGACAGACCTTACGGAAGAACAGATTGACCAATATTATTCGTCAAAGGTTCCTACGCCAAAATCTGCTGGTGAACTGCTTAACATCATGTCTAGAGGCGGAGGACTTGACAGGAAATGGGAAAATCCACTATACAAAGAAAAACTCTCTGGTATAGAGCACAATACTATTGAGAAATGGGTAGTTGAACTTGCTGCAGAAGGCAAGATTACCAAAATCAGGAACACTGGAGAAAAGAGCCTGGATGATAAATGGTTCACCAGCTACATGGCCGAAATTCATGGAACATTGGGTTGTATTTCCATGGCTGGCGGGAAGGATGTTAGTGATGTCCGTGACTTGTATACAAAGGGAATTACATTCCAAATTGCAACTGAATTCAACGGCATTGAGCCAACTGCATGGAATGAAATGACAATATCCGACCCTCACGAGGCACTGAGGGTCAAAATCATCGAAATGTTAGGATCCGAAGGACCTATGTTGGGTGAAAACTTTGCAAAACGATTACCATTCCCGCAGGGGCAAATAGATTCAATATTGAATGAATTAGAGATGCGCAACGTGATTTCGGTCGGGTTTTTCCGCCAAACCAATGACGCTGAATATATACTGAAAGTTGATGAGCATAAGATTACAGGTGGTGAAGAAGATGTTGTAGGCTATCGAAGAGTACAAAATCTTGTAATGGAGAAATCATTCTCAAGTTATCCTGATGGGTTTACTGCCTTTAATCAGCATATTTTGTTCCAAAAACAGCAAGAAATGATGTACAGAGTGGATGGTTTCAGGTATGCAGATTGGAAGGACTTACAGTTAGATTCTGATGTAGTTATGGGTAGACTATTACACAACCGTATAGGTTACACTACAAAAGAAAACATACCGATGCTTCTTGGTCTCAAACCTGAGCCGTGGCTCGGTGAAATGGAAAAGTTGGTGTTGGAGAAGATACCAGTAGGTGATAACCTAACACGTCAGGAAATTCTGGCTGATTTCCCTAAAGGTGATGAGCACAAATCCCTTCAGCGTGACCTGAAAAACGCAATCAGCAACCTTGAGAGACAACTATGCCTAGTCAAACAATTTGAAGATGTGAGTGGACGACGTCGAAGATTATCCTTATTTCACCGAATAAAGGACAAATATGAGCCAATGAATTTTGAAGATTCTTTAGTGGAAGTAATAAAAAGAATGGGCCCAGTCAAGGCATTTACACTGCGTTATTATGTTTCAAGAAGTGTTGAAGAATTGGCACTGGCGCTTAAGAATATGGAAAATAGTGGTAGAGTCAAGAAGATTATGGCTCTAGTCCCCGAACCTGAAGCATTCTATATTGTCCCTGATGATTTGCCAGCTCTAAATTCTCCCAAAAGAGAGGACAGGTCACTTCGAATTCTAACTCAATCAGATCCATATGTTTCAAGATTCATTTGGGAGGTCAGATCTGTTCTAGATAGAGGTTGGTATCTTCCTGTCTTCAAAGGCGTAGACCCGGTCGGTAAAGTATTGATGTTCAAAATTAATGATTATCTGGAAATTAAGGACATACACATACCCTACGCATATCTAGATGAGTTCTGCGAAGCGTTTGAAAAATTACTAGATAATCACTCAGATCAACTCGTTGACGTTGCTGTATTGTCACAATTTAATGGAGTGCCGGTAAAAGAATTAGAAGATAACTTCCGAATAGCATTGGAAAACATAGGTTTCAAACTTGCTGGTGAAAGAATGATTCGAGGGGGTATTGTAGACCCCCAACCTAGAGAGATTGCAGAGCGCGCACTATTCCATAGACACCACTTACATCAAGCATCACGACTGGAGAATGAGATTGATGCCCTAGGAAGTGTGCAAGAGATTCGAGATGACTTTGGTTTGAGGGGTAGGTCTGAGGTTTACCGGGTAAGTCTGAAGAACATGGCCAGTGCTCATAGACTACATCAAGGAATAAATCTGCGGGGACATCAAGTTTGGGCTTCATATGACCACTTCTCAACTCTATTGGCAATCAGAGGACAAGAAGCGGATGAAGATTTAGTTGACATATTAGACTTCTTCGAAACAAACAGTGATCCAAATTTGTTCATGGAAAGGCACGGACTCAAGAGATCTGAATTTAGAAAATTGATACAACCGCTTTTGCGTAGTGGACACATGGTACAAGATTACAGGGGAGGCTTTAGATCCGTCGCACCTAGAAAGGGACTTGATCCAATAATTCTGCGCAGAGAATACCTCAGAAGATTGGTTTCAGACTATCCAGTTATAACCCTCAAACAATTTATTCGACTTGCAGGCACACCATTCAAACCTGAGGAACTCAAAGCAATATTGACTGAGTTTGAAGAAGATTCAACATTAATCAAGGGATTTTTAATTCAAGATTTGCATGAGGTTTGCTGGGGTAGAAAAGATCTGTTGGATGATGCAAAGAACGTGCCGCCAATTCGTGACTTTGTAATACCTCCATCAGATCCAATTGCGCCATACTTCTCCGAAGTTCTAAAACAACGATTTGGCTTTGGAAGCGCATATTTAGTGTTTAGAAATGCAGAGCCTGTTGCTGCGTTTAAAGCAAATACTAGAGATAAAATCATTGACGTCACTGATTATGAAGGTTCAGAAAAAGGCTGGAGAGTTGTCAAAGAATTTGCATGGGAACATCAAATGCCGCTAAAGACTGAATTGAGAATTGGCGGGAAAAAAAGAAAATAGAANCTCATAGTTGANATGCATCTANTTNATTACCAAATTTATTGTATTAGTTTTAATAACATGTGANNNATACGAAANTCATGCACAANAAAGCATTTGTGTTGACCGGATTGATTTTTCTTGTCGCATTCACGCCNATTACAACAATATCCTCGGCCCAAGAATCNGAGGAAATTGAAGTCATCTCGACATTGGTCAACCCGAATAATAACCACACATACCACTTGCTTTCTGCATCATCGTGGACTGAGGCGGCAAGTGCTGCAAGAGGTCTCGGTGGGTTTTTAGTTACCATCAACGACGAAATAGAAGACAATTGGATATTCAATACATTTGCAGCTCACAATGATACAACCAGACATATTTGGATTGGTCTAAGTGATGCTGACGACGAAGGTGTATACCGATGGCATGATGGGACGCCGTTCATATATCGTAATTGGGGAGATGGTCAACCCGGAGATGGAGAAGACGAAGATTATGTTCACATCGCTGGAACCAACATGGGGTCTATCGAACCTTCAACTTGGAATGATCTCGAAGATGATCCACAGTACTTCCCAGTTTACGGTGTTGTTGAGGTCGGTGGAGGGGCGGATTATAGCCTCAGATTTGATGGATACGATGATTATGTAATAGTTGATGACGATTATCCTAACTGGAATGGCGAGTTAACTATTGAGGCCTCTGTTAATATCCATGACACCGATGGAATTCAATTCGTTACAATGCTGGGGGATTACGGATGGGGCCTGTATTTGAATAACGGATATCTAGCTTATTCTAATGAGTATTCGATGTCAAGAAATCCCACTTCTGATGTTGCTATAATTGAGGACCAGTGGACACATATCAAAGTAGAAGTAGATTCACAATTAGGTGGTATTTTTTACATTGACAACCAATCTGTTGGAAGTTTCGACGTGAATTACTCACAGATACAGTATGGTGATTTTGGCTCTAATGATTGTTACCAATCCGGAGAAGACTGTGATGAACTCTACATTGGAAGGATGGGAGCGGGATGTGATTGTAATTATCTTCGTGGTATGTTGGATGACCTTAGAATTGGTAACTCAAGTTATGAGTCAAAATGGACGTTTTCAGAGGGAGAAGGAGAACTAACTGAAGACAGCGACAAGCGAGAGGGTTTCATCAACGGCGCTGCATGGGTAATGCCAGACGGTACGATACTTGCTCAGGCGATTGAACTTGAAAATGATGAAGATTATACTGCGGAAGCCGATGCAGGCGAGACTCTGTTATTTTTTATGGAAATACCAGATAATACTCAGTATCTCGTTTTGAATATTTACTCATGGGAATATGAATACGAAGAAGAAATCGATTATGAGGATGTAAATTACGAAGCATATATCTCAAAAGAAAGAATACCAACTGAGTGGGATCACGATTATGAGATTGAGATTGAGAATTACTACGGAATTTACGTCTACGAATATTTTGATTGGCCAGAAGAGGGGGTATATTGGTTAACTATCACTTCAAATTATCCAATCGATAATATGGAAATCTATGCTTATTGGGAAGAAGCACCTGAGCCACCTGAGCTCGAAGAAATGACTGAACTAAATGACGGCATAGCAGTTGTAGACCAAGATATCCCAAGAAATAGTGGTGACTCGCTGTATTATTATGTTGACTTGGAGGACAACTTAGCAGAATTACGTGTAAAAACGTGGGGAGAGAGAGGTAACTGTGATTTGCACATTGCGAAAGATGTCTTACCTTATTATGACGATTGGTTTTGGATTTCCAACGATTTTGAAAGTGAAGGAAAGGCACAGGGAAGACAAATTGGAGATGACCAATTATCAGATAGTTCTTACAATCCTGGAAACGAGGAGTCTGTTCAAATCTTCGATGCTGATCCCGGAATATATTACATCATGCTAACATCATATTCAGGTTGCAGAGATGTGTCGATTCAAGCTGACTTTACCTACA
The DNA here is from genome assembly GCA_002710015.1 of Methanobacteriota archaeon. Taxonomy (GTDB): domain Archaea; phylum Thermoplasmatota; class Poseidoniia; order Poseidoniales; family Poseidoniaceae; genus MGIIa-K1. Next base: position 49,117 of record PAOW01000028.1, read on the forward strand.
GCCCGGAAAATGTCGAACCAGAGTCCGCTGTCGAGTTGACAGCTGGAGTGTCATATGGCCCATTAAGTGGATTTGAGGGTTTAGATCAGTATTTCTACATTCAAGTATCTGAAGGTGTTGAAAGACTAGAGGTTGACTTGAATAACGGTGATGGTGAAGCAAAAATCATGATGAGGTTAGAGGAATATCCCACTTGGACAACTTACGATGTTCATTCCAACACACCTGGTGCGGGAGACAAAATTGGATTCAACGATCCAACCCCAGGGAAATGGTACATTCTATTGGGGAGTGAAGATACGTATAGTCGCATAGATATTACTGCATCATTTACTGATCGATTCGAATGGAATTATGATGGGGAACCAATACAATTGTTCAACCGTGAGGAAATTAATGGAATGAGCGCACCGGAAGGTGAGGAATTACTATTTTTCATTGAATTAGATAACGACGTAGCTACAAATCTAGAAATTCAAACATGGGGAGGAGAGGGCGACTTAGAGCTAATTGCTGTTACTGAGAATACCGAATGGATGTTTGAAGATGGTATGATGGGCAGGCAAATGGACGGTTTCGAATATACATCAGACTATTCAGGCGCAGAAGAAATGATCGAGATTTGGTTTGCAACGGGTGAGATTGAAATAACAATATACGCTAATACAGACTTGGAGGATATCTCAATTATGGCGTCATGGGAAACTATGGAACAACCCACGCCGCGCCCGGAACCAGACCCTGAACCTCAACCCGACCCGATATATGATGAGCTCACATCATGTGAGGATTACATTGACTGGTTATTCGATTATTATGATTCAAACAAAGACGGTGATATTTCTAACGAAGAGATTAAACTTGACCCTGAAGGAGAACTTACAGAATTCGATAAAAATCGAGATAATGTTGTTGATAGAGGCGAACTAACCGATGAATTCTGTTCTTGTGACAATGAATTAGAATTTGTTCTAATGGAAATTGGTCCTGATGTTGATAGTTACAAGATAGAATACTTGAATGAAATTGATTGGAAAAACGATTTTGACTTTAGCAATGTGGATTTAAATGATGATTTGATTATTGATGAAGACGAAATGGCGTTTCTAAGAGATAACTGTATAACATCCTACAACCCATTCGACAGAGATGGAGATGGTGTTGATGATTCTGATGATGCATTCCCTGACGACCCTACTGAAGACAAGGACACCGATGGTGATGGAATTGGAGATAACTCCGATATAATTGCCTCAGTGGACAACGATATTGTTTGGATTTCCGCAAGTGTTATTGGAATAATCCTGATTTCTGTTCTTGCCTTTATGCTGGTGCGTATAAGAAATGGTAACGAAGAAAGATGGTCAGAAGACAATCAGAATTATTCTGAGAAAATGTTAGCTAGATACGAAAAAAGTAACCTGTCTGACGAAAACACAGAAGTTCCACCCGCACTGGATCTAGGGGAAGTTAGCAACGGGAACTTACCTGAAGATATGATTATTTCAGATCTCTACAATTGAGATTTTTTCTTTCTTTCGCTAATACCCAATGGGGTTAAAAGTGACAGAACGTGTCTATGCATTTTGGGAAGCATATCAAACAAAACGAGAGCCAAGAGAAACATTGCTGCTAGCGATACGAATCTTGATGCATAAGCATGACCAAACTCGAATATTGTGAGGTTCATCCATCTCCAATCAGGATATCCCATCTGCAACCAAATCAAACCCGCATTTCGGAATAGATTGAGTATGTGTATCAAAGACAAGGCGATGAATAGTGCGCGAACTCTTTTTCTCCAATCAATATCCAAAACTGAAATTGCACCTACAAATATTATCATTGATTGGATTGCAGTACATGCTAATACAAAGTTAATGTAAATTGGCTCCCCGTTGACTAACAATTCAGTGTGGAATGAATATTCGGACATATCCTCTGTCAAAAACCACTTATTCCCGTCCCATTCTTCCCAGTTAACCTTGCCCCCATTCTCAGGGTTTGCATAAGTATCACCTAGGGTTACTTTAGCACCTCCAGCAAAAGAAAGTAATGCTGCGGATTGCCACGCAACAAACCAGATGGCTAAGATATTCAGCATTGGTATGTGAGCGATCATCAAGTATGGAAGACCTGCAACAGATACAGTTCCTCTAAACCATTTCAGTGCCTCGACATACCTAGGCTTTGTAGCCTTTTTTTCCCAGTATGCAATCCCCAAACTACCAGGTAAACACAAAGCTGACATTGTAGCTAACACATAATCTGGCTGATTATAATAAAATGATGTGTCATTAAAGAAATATAATCCAGTCATTAGCCAACCCGCAGGAGCGACTTTTTCGAACAAATTTGAACTAGTCTTCCAAGCGATAAACAGTATGATTAACCCCAACGCTCCTATTACAGTCGCTATGGATTTGTCAATCAAATAATCGCTTGCCACACATCACTCCAAACGCAACTCCGTGTTATGGCTTATCCTTAATACAGATAGAGGTGTATGTTTTGGGGAGTCAACATGAAAGGGCCGATTCTTGAGATTAATCTGCCCGAAGATGCGGTAAAATGGAGTGGACCGATTGCATATTTAGACCGTGATGGAGTCCTAAATTATGGTAGTCCAAATTACATTAATTCACCCGAAGAATTGAGATTAATACCCGGAGCGAAAGAGGCAGTAACAAAGCTCAGAGAATTAGGATACAAAATTGCTATCACTACTAATCAGTCAGCGATAATGCGTGGCCTTTGGGAGGATGACACGATACATGAAATTCATGCAAAACTGCAGCAAGAAATCGGACAAATCGATGTCATTGCAACCTGCCCTCACCGAAATCGTGACAAGTGTAATTGTAGGAAACCTATGCCAGGGATGCTAAACGCAGTATCAGAAACAATCAGAGGTAGGTCACATAGTAGTGTAAATTGGTATGGCCAAAAGCCACTGCCTATCAATCAATTTGACCTAATGGTAGGAGACAGAGACTCGGATATGAGTGCAGGGTGGGCTGTTGGAGCAAGGCTATTCCAAGTCGACGAAAAATATGGAATAGCAGAAGTATTACAGAGGATAATCAACAATGATTCTGGTGACGATTTCAGTCCGGTGTGATAAGCATGTGGTTAGGTTTAGACGACACTGATTACTTAGATGGCGGTTGCACAACCTTAGTTTTCCATGAGTTATTGAATGCCTTGCCTTGCAAATATGGGACACCCAGATTGACGAGACTGTGGCCTTTTGCATCAAGACGCACTAGAGGAAATGCTTCGTTGTCAGTCGAACTGTTTACAGATGAAGATACAATTTTACCGTGGCTTGAAGAATATTGGAATGAAAAATTAGTTCCACTTGCGGGAAAGGTATCCAATTCTGAACATTCAAACAGAAAACAATATCCTTCAGATCCAGGTATGACTTTGTTTGCTCAACAGCCCGATGAAGACTACTATTGGAAAGCTGTGAGAGGAGAAGTTACATTCTATCAAGGCGGCTATCAATGGGGTGGTATTGGCAGAATTGGGGCCGCAGCATCATGTGCGTGGAGAGAACATAGCACCACATGGGAAGGGATTGCTTGGAGAAAGGGGGAAAGAGGCGTCGACAAAGATGTTTTAGCTCAAGTAGATGGAATTGAAGGAACATTTTTGTGTAGGGACCCCAGAACAAAGCGTGGATTGATTTCTCCTAGAGGGAATTGTCCAATTATGTTCGGGGTAAGAGCTACATCATTTGATGTGGCATCGCATGCGACTAATTTACTCATTGATGGTAGTAAACCAACTATTGGTAGCCGTGTGTTTGTTACAAATCAAGCAAGTGGCGATCATATAGAGGGAACGGAAATCGATACAGTTCTGGACAAAGAAGTGATGCCGGGTGGACATGTTTTGATTAACAAAAAATATCTGGCATTCTCAGAGTCTGGGGAGCTTAACAAAATTTGCCAATGGCTTCTGCCAGGGGATAGGTTCGAATGTATTGGACTAAGTTATGAAAATAAAATTCATCTTGAAGGATTGCAAATTCTGGATTCTACACAGAAGTCAAGACCAATTTGCTCATGTGGCACAAGGATGAAATCCATGGGAAGGTCTCAGGGTGCGAGATGTCCTGCTTGTAAAGCAGTAAATACGGAGGGTTGGGAGTTCAAGAAAAGAAAAATCCCAATTCAAGGATGGGTTCAGCCGGCTCCTGATAAAAGAAGACATCTAGCCAAATTACTACTTTAACGCCCTAAATGTTCATAACATAATTGACTTAGGGTCTGTCATGGTTTCTACCACTGAAGTTATCTATATCGCATTCGGCGTAACCTTTCTAGTAATGTTGTGGTATATCACAAATAAAGGAAGAGAGAATATCGAAAAAGCTCGTGATGATGCAAAACCAGCAATAGCTGGCGATGATATTATTGAAGGTGCTGCCAAGAACCCTGAACAATTTGATGAACCGGATGATGATGCTTTAGATGAAATGGCAAAATTACTAGGGGAAGAAGAGTGACTAACAGTGGAATCCAGACTCTTTTAATATCAAATCTACTTTCTCATCTCCAATGAATAGCTTTCTCTTAGAATCGCTATCAGGCCTAGTTAACAGCCAAATTTGATCCGTCTTAATTTTATTTGCTGCTCTGGCTACTAAGGGCTCCCCGCTCATAGAAACTCCACCCTTAGAAATCAGTAATGTTGTCCATGATGCTTGGGACACAAAATCATTTACGGCTACAATTATGTCCTTTGGAATCACACCAATCTTAGGTGCGTAATCGTCAATCACAACAAGTTCTACATTGGGTAATATTTTTGCTGAGTTGGATAGAGATTTAAACGCCTTATCGACATTACCAACTAAATTTGTTGCATGAAATCTAGAAGATGCAGTGAGATCTATGCCAGAAAATATCTGAGAGAATCTAGTTGGATTAGGAATTTCAGGAGATGCCCACAGGACTCTGCCTCCGCCCTCAATAACTTGTCTTGCTAATTGAATTCCAAGTGACGTTCCACCACAAGAAGACTCTACAGCCAAGTGTATTGAAGACCGATTAAGTTCAGTATTCCACAGACTCATTAAACCACTTATTCCAATGAAATCATCGATGGCACGTCCACTTCGTCGTCATCCTCATCTTCATTGCCGCCCAACAAAAGGTTCAACAAATCGGATTTTGATTCTTCTTTCTCAATCTTCTCAGTTATGGCTGATTTTGACCTTTTTAGCCTTGCAGCCATCAATTGATATGCCTCCAACTTCCTTGTGGATTCTCGGTAGTCTCTTAGAGAAAAGTATCCAACAAAATTATCTGATTCATCAACTACTATTATCGCATCTGGATTGGACTCACTGATTTTGTCAAGGCCCTTTGAGAGTGGCGTATCTCCACGAATTGCAAGTATTTCTTTACGCATAATTTTGTCCACACGCAACTTAGCAGCATTAGCCCCCTCTGACATAGCTCGAAATATGTCCTTTGCTGTAACGACACCCAGTATTTCTGAACCTTTTTTGACCAAAACAGCATTACCTGGATTTACAGACAAATTATTGCAAATCGAACTAATCCTTGTCTTAGATTCAACAACAATATGCTCATCCATTATCGACATATCTGCGATGGTTGGTTCCTGCATGTCACTGGCTGTAAGACATTATGACATATTAATTTCCCATCAACAATTCGATAAAAACTCATATGACCTATCTACATTTACGACAATCATGGCCGGACAACTTCGAAAAGGCGAACGGATACCACGTCGACCCCTACCAGAATTTGAGGAGGCTGGATCATTAGCTGCTGCAATTTCTCGAGATGGGCTAATCAAATCATCACTTGAAGACACCAACGAATTTGGTCCTCATTCCATGATAATTATGCTAGTCATCGTTGCTACATTAACTGGTGGTATCTTACTACTTTTCAAATACATTTGATTGACGAAGAAACTTACATTTTGAATAATCATTTAGGGTAATATACAAACCCCTTCTAATTGTCCAATGATACATGAGCGATAGTTCGGTTAATGTTGAAAGCAGAACTTCTTCACAGGATAAACGCTGGACAATAATGGCTGCACTATTAGGAACAAACACAGCCATATTGCTATTTCAAGGAATTGAACAAGAAAACAATCCCTCGAAACTCAGGGAGTATGCATTAACAATAATAGCTGCTGCAATACCATTTCAAGGCATTTACTTTCTGATTTACACATTTCTTTTAGAAAATGATGGAAAGTTAAGTGAAGACATGATGTTTAGGTTAAACCTTGCTTCCTCATTATGCCATGTAATTGCATACATCTCAATTTGTGGTGTAATCGCCTTGTGGTATAGAATGTCGGACATGGTAGGAATTGCGTTCACACTTTCGGCCATTACTGCAATGCTACTGGTAAGATATTCCATGAAGCAGCCGAATCAAATCACGGATTGATTGCAGTCCTTGCTAATGAAACTGCCTCATCAACTATTTCCCCAGAAACTCCAATGTGATTTGCCGGATCGAACATAGACTCGAGTTCCTCTGCGCTAAACGCCGCAGATATCGCAGGAGTTCTAGAACACACATCAATTAACTCTTCAGCGTTTGCTATTGCTTCAAATGAAGCTGCTCTCATAATCTCGTGAGCCTCGTCACGCCCTATTCCGTGACTAACCAACTCAATCATTACTTTCTCGGCCATAACAAGACCTTTCTGATTTGAGATATTTTCTAACATTCTTTGTGAATCAACCCAAAGGTTTGTCAACACATCAGCTGTTTTTTTCATTACATCCTCGCAAAGTGTAGAGGCGTGTGAAAGTGTAAACCTCTCACTACTAGAATTAGCAAGGTCCCTTTCGTGCCAAAGAAGTGAATTCTCATATGTTGGTATGATGAATGATCTAACAATTCTTGCTAATCCTGAGGCATTTTCTGATTTGATAGGATTCTTTTTGTGAGCCATTGTTGAAGATCCTACTTGCTTTTTTACATCAAAGCCTTCACCAGCCTCAGCTATTTCAGAACGCTGCAAATTACGAACCTCTTGCAGAATTTTTTCGCAAGTACATGCCACATTTGACAGCCATGAAATGTATTCAACATAGCGATCTCTACCGACAACCTGAGTCGTTGCTAGAGGTACTCCTAGGCCTAGGTGCGTCAATATCAATCGCTGTAGTTCCCTTGCGTTTTCACCCTGTGCCGCACCAGTTCCGACTGCACCCAGAAATTTTCCTACTGCTATTCTGGGGGTAGCTTCGTCTAACCTTACCAGCTGGCGACGCATTTCATCAAGCCATACTGCAACCTTCAACCCGAATGTGATTGGAACTGCAGCTTGGCCGTGTGTTCGTCCAAGCATTACAGTATCTCTTTCCCGCTCGGCCAAGTCTGCTGTAACTGCGATAAGATGGCACAACATACTACGCAAGAGTTTGATTGAATCCCTTAATTGAAGAGCAACCGCGGTATCAACTATGTCATTAGATGTCGCACCAAGATGAATACACCAACCAGCATCACCAGCAGCTTCTGCCATGGCTTTGGTTAAAGCCATTATATCGTGTCTAGTTTCGGCTTCAATTTCTGACACTCTCTCCTTCGTAACGATTTCTGGGTTTGCAATTTTTGCAACAATTTCATAATCTGATTCAGTTACTTTTCCCATTTCCTTGTGCGCCCAGATTAGAGCTCTTTCAACCTCGAGCTGGCGTTGATGTCGACCTAATTCTGACCATATTTGCTTGAATTCCTGCGAACCATACCTGTAGTCTAGAGGACAGAAGGCCATGGTCGCTGCTGTTGAATTAGGGAAATGAACATTCCGTGTGGGTTAGAAATATATCTAGACCACTTTTATTTCCAAATACCCTCTTTTTCCATCCCAATGTTTGGTGTAATCTACGTCCAAACGACCACTCATGTGCGGGCCAGCAACAACCAGAGTCTCATATTCACCACCTTCTCCATCGAAATTAAATCTATATTTTTCGGATAATTCGCCCAATTCTCTCAACTTATCTTTATCCAATATTGTCCCTAGCCACTTATCTGACAACCCTTCACACGACACAGCTGTTATCATTATTTCAAATCCATTGGAAACTAAGCCTTCCATGTGCGCTCTAATATTTTGGTGCCACAAGGGGCTAAAAGAGCAAATCCCTATGTTATCACAAGTTCTTTCAATACGATTTTTTTGATAGTCTGATCTCAATGCACCAGTAACCACACCGTCGATATCAAGATTTGAAAGCTCAACCTCCAAATCTTTCATTTCTTGTTTCTCCAGCCCACTGGATAGGACCGGAAGCCATTCGCAATCAACCAATCGCGATTGATATTTCACTAATTTTGTTCCTGGAATCTGAAAAGTAAGAGAATCGTCTCCCGTAATTATAACTGTAACAAGATGCGTTACCTCCCAACCTTGGCACTGAGCCCACCAAATAGCGGCACTGCTGTCCTTGCCACCACTGGATAATATTGCAACTCTCATATTACTCCCAAGCCGCCAAGGTTGATAAGACCCCGACCTGACCAGAGGTTGTAGGTGGGCCAAATGCAGCCAAGCGGAAGAGGATATGACCACGGTATCACAACGTTCAGTCCAGATGGAAGATTGTTTCAAGTTGAATATGCTCGCGAGAGTGTAAAAAGAGGAACTACAACGGCAGGTTTGAAATTCAGAGATGGTGTTGTTTTGGTTTGTGACAAGAGAATTGCGAGCAGATTGATAATACCTGAATCTATTGAAAAGATGTTCAAGATAGACGACCATGTAGGAATAGCAACGAGTGGCTTGGTAGCTGATGCTAGGCAGTTAGTAGCACGAGCTAGAGTTGAGGCACAAATAAACCGTATCACATATGCTGCAACAGTTCCAGTCGACATTCTAACCAAGAAAATTTGTGACTTTAAGCAATCTTTCACCCAATATGGCGGTTCTCGTCCATTCGGAACAGCCTTGCTCATAGGTGGTGTCGATGAAAACGGAATACATCTTTTCGAGACAGATCCCTCAGGTGCTTATCAATCATACCATGCAGGAGCTATTGGTAGCGGAAGAAACACCGTGATTGAATACTTTGAGAAGAACTGGAAAGATAGTCTAACCCTAAACGCAGCAATGAAACTAGGGCTTGAAGCGCTTAGAAATGCCAACGATCAAGAATTAAATCGTGACGCTGTTGAAGTTTCAGTAATAGATGCTGAAGGATATCGAGTTTTGGACAGAGCTGAAGTCAACAAGCAAATTGATCGGTTGAAACCCCTTGAGGAGTGAACAGATATATGGTAAGCCTAGACAGTGCTGTCTTGGCTCGTATGGAACACGGCGGCAAACGGTATGAAATACTCGTTGATCCAGATTTAGTTGAAGCATTCAAGGCGAACAAAGATTCAGTATCGATTGACGATTTTCTCGCAACCGACGAAGTATGGCATGATGCACGAGCAGGTGATAGGCCAACAGAGGAAAAAATAATATCAACATTCGGAACAATGGACATAGGAACAATTGCAGCAGAAATTATCTCGAAAGGAAGTATTCAATTAACTACTAATCAGAGGAAAGAAATGGTTGAACAAAAACGCCAGCTAATCATCCAAGAAATACATTCTACTGCGATTGACCCAAAAGCAAAAACTCCTCACCCAAAGACAAGAATCGAATTAGCATTGGAAGAAAGTCGTTTCTTCCCAGACCCTTTCAAGCGAGTCGATGTTCAAGTTAAAGAAGCAATAGAATTACTGAAGCCTCTAATTCCTTTATCTTTTGAGCCTGTAAGAATTGCATTTCGAATCAGCGGTTCATGTTATGGAAAGGTTAGCAAATACCTTCGTCAATATCTGGATAAAGAAGAGTGGTTGTCAAACGGAGACTGGGCTTGCATAATCCAATGTCCACCCGGAATGGCCCCTAACATTACAGGTAAAGTAAAAGGAATTGACAACAACTCCGAGATAAAGGAATTATGAATTTGAATAATCGGCTATTTTATCATGGGATGGATGGTCGCAGGTTTGGAGAGAAAGATATGTCAGGAGGTCAAAAAGGCGCCGAGCTGCGCCTAGTGACTCCGGGTGAAGCCATCGGGGCTTCCTCAGGAGGGCGAGTAGGTTCTGGAGCAATAATCCAGGGGAAAGAAATCATTGCAACCAAACTAGGTTGGGTAAAGCAAAAAAATGGGGTAACTTCAGTAGACCCGATAAATTCTACTTACATGCCTAGATCAGGGGACTTGGTTATTGGCGTTATCGAAAGCGTGAGAAACAATCTCTGGTTTGCAGAAGTTAACGGTCCGTTTAATGGTCTGCTACCCATGTCATTGGCGCCTTGGAAAGTTGAATTTGGTGCTGCAAGAGAACACATGGACATAGGTGACATTATGCTTGCCAGAGTTCAAGAAGTTGATGAGGCGCATAATATTGTCTTGACGATGAAAGGAGTTGGATTAAGGAAACTTAAAGAGGGCATTATGTCACAAATTTCTGTTAACAACATCCAAACACTCAGAGGTGAAAATAACTCAACTGTGAATATGCTAAAAGATGCATCAGATTGTAGAATAATTGTCGCCGAGAATGGCCGAGTGTGGGTTGACGGAGACGATGATGGTGTAGAATTAGTGCGATCTGTAATCGAAATGATTCAAGATTCAGGACATAAAGCCACAACAGAAAATGAAATTCAAGAATTTATTGAGAAAAGGAGGAATGCATAATGGGTGGATATGGTGATGTTAAACTACTGAGAGATGACGGTTCGAGATTGGACGGTAGACAAGTTGACGAGATGCGAGAAGTAGAAATCGAAGCGGGGATTCTTCCTGCTGCTGATGGTTCTGCATGGGTCAAACACGGCCTGAATGTCGCGGTTTGCGCAATATACGGGCCAATGGAAGCTCATCCAAGAAAAATACAACGACAGGACCGAGCTGTGATAGATGTTAGATACAATATGGCTCCGTTTTCAACAAGTGATAGAATAAGGCCTGGATTTAATCGCAGATCACGAGAAATAAGTAAGGTTACAGCCGAAGCATTGGAAAGCGTTGTTCTAGTTGAGAGGTATCCAAGGTCAAAAATACGAGTTGAAATTGAAATTCTCGCAGCCGAGGCTGGCACTAGATGTGTAGGAATAACAGCAGCAGCAGTCGCACTTGCAGACGCTGGCATACCAATGCGAGATCTGATAGTAGGTGTTGCGAGTGGCAAAATTGAGGACACAGTTGTGTTAGACCTAGACAAAGCAGAAGATAACTATGGTCAGGCTGATTTGCCAATGGGCATTTTACCAACAACAGGAGAAATCGCATTCTTACAGATGGATGGTGATCTATCTGTTGACGAATACAATACCTGCGTAGAATACAATATGAAGGCTGCAAAAGAAATCCATGCGATTATGGTAGATGCATTAAGACGTAGATATCAATCAAGCAATGGAGGTGGAAAGTGATGGTTGAATTAGTTCCGAATCTTCTAAAGCAAGAGTTAGAAAAGCTTGCTGAAAATGACAAAAGAATTGATGGAAGAAGCCGCTGGGAGTCAAGAGAAATTACCCTAGAGACTAATTGTTTATACAACGCAGAAGGAAGTGCAAAGGTTGTTTGGGGTGAAACCGTAATCTATGCTGGCGTGAAATTCGAAGTCAGAACTCCATGGCCTGACCGCCCTACTCAAGGTTCACTTATGTGTGGTGCAGAATTACGACCAGTAGCTGGTAGAAAGTATGAACCAGGTCCACCCTCACCAGAGTCTATTGAACTTGGACGAGTTGTTGATCGAGGTATTAGAGAATCTGGATGTATTGATATGGATTCTCTGTGTATTATTCCCGGAGAGAAAGTTTTGGGAATTATGATTGACATCCATGTTCTTTCAGATAAAGGAAACATATTCGATGCATGTGCACTAGGCGCAATTGCTGCACTAAGAACAGCAATCGTCCCAGCAGAACGCTTTGACATTGGAGAGGATTACCCCTTATCAGTATCGATGACTCCCACAATGTGCTCTTTCACAAGAGTTGGTGGTAGGTATGTTCTTGATGCAAATGAAAAGGAAGAATTAGGTGGCGAAGAAAGAATTCACATAACCCTTGGAGACCAAGGTCACTTGCATTCCCTTCAGAAGGGGTTAAAGGGAACTTTCACTCCGGCCGAATTCGACGAGATATTGCAAGTCGCGCAGAACCGTTGCAAAGAACTAGCAGATTTAGTTAATGCCCAGGAGGAATAACATTGGCAAAACGAACACAAAAAGCAGGAGCAACCGGACGATTTGGTGCTCGATATGGTGTCAGTGTTAGGCGTAATGCTGGCATGGCAATGAAGAAAAAATCCTCAAAATACACCTGCCCTGTCTGTCAATATAGACAAGTCCGAAGAAAATCGGTAGGTATCTGGCATTGCAGTAAATGTGATTACACGTTTGCTGGAGGTGCTTGGGAACCTTTCACAAGAGCTTCAGACGCAAATAGTAGAATCATCAGAAGAAACGTCGACGGAGCAACTACTGCTGACATGGCTTACATCGCACAGCAGGCCGCAATCGAATATGAGCGAGCACTAAATGCTGGTGAATTAGACGAAGAGGAGTGATAACCTTGTGGAGCATCCGCCTTATGGTGGAGTCACCTTATGCCAAATCCTTTGCAGCAAGCTTGGCTAGCGAGGAGATTGTTGAATTGAATGGCAATGAAATGTCATTTACTTTGAAAGAAATCAGAGCTAAAGATGCAAGGGCGATGTGGAACACCAGAATGCGCTCACTAATCGTTGCGGATAACATGATTCGAGTTATAAATTCGACATCAAACAATAATGGAGAATGACAAAATGGAAATTGCACAACAATTACAGATAGTTGTCGGTGAAGTTCAAGCCGTTAGACAGCAAATCGCATCACTCAATGCTCAGGTTAGAGAACTTGAAGGAACAATTGTCGCAGTTAGTAAACAACCAGATGACCTTGCCTTACATAGGCAAATGGGTAGTATACTAATAGAAGTGGAAGACAGAGAGCAGTTGATGCAGGACCTGAAATTGACACTCAATCAAATGGCTAGTGCTGTTGAGAGCATGTCACAGAGAGAGAAAGAACTTGTGGAAACCTACGACAAACTCAAAGAATCTCTAGAGGGATGATTTTGAAGGATCTCGCTGAGTGGATTAATGCTGCCACAAGTAGGGGAGCGGTTCCTGTAATCACTGGCAGGAATGGAGACATGGACACTGTTGGTTCTGCAATCGCATTAGCAGCATCTGGAAAAAATATGCTTGCCTGTGGATTACACCTAAGTCGAGTATCAAAAAAAATCTGTGAAGATCTCTCTGCACCATTCAAAAAAATAGGAGAAAAACCAAACTGGCCAAAGCCATTGGGTGGAATTATAATTGTTGATGCAGCTTCCGAAGGCCAAACAGGAATAGATATTCCAAGGGATGTTCCAATTTGCGTAATTGACCATCACGACACATCAGACTGGAAATTCAAACCGAATGATTTGGAGATTAGAACTAATGCAAGGTCTACCACTCAAATAGTGTTTAATTACCTAGATGAGAACTCTAAAGACGTGCTTACCAATGAAGTAAGGAAACTTCTACTTGCAGGCCTGATAACTGATACTGGAAGATTCAAGCATGCTGATGAAAGTGCTTTGAGATGCGCTGCGGACATTATGTCTGGTGCAGATTTTGACTATCAAACATTTATCGAGAGAATTCAATCGGAGAATATCACAGCCAGTGATAGGGGAGCAATTGTGAAGGCCTTGTCACGTTGTGAGATGAAAGATTGCGGTCCTTGGAATTTAGTATCCACATATGCTGGTATACATGAAGGGAAAATTGCCACGATTTTGATGCAAACTGGTGCCGATGTATCATTTGTTTCTAGGTTTAGAAATGGAGAAACTCGAATAACTGCAAGAGCACCACGATCTTCAACTAAATCTGGTTTACATTTGGGTGAGATTATGCAAAAATTGTCTGTTCAACTGGGAGGAGAAGGCGGTGGTCATGACGGTGCAGCCGGCTGGAGTGGAAAGCAAGATCGAATTTCTGCTGAATCAGCTTTTATCAACATACTTTCACAAATAAGGAGGGATGATGATGAATCCTGAAGAAATAGTTGAGGCTTTTGATAATGGTGAAAGGGAATTAGACCATTTACTTGAAAAAATGGGCTGGAAATCATGGCTTGGAGTAGCAGAACTAGGGCTTGTTATGGGAAGTGAAATTGTTGAGTTTTTGAGAGTCAAGCTTAGCCCTGCTGAAACAAAGGTATTGGAACTAGTTGAAATGAGATTATCTGGTGAAATTAATATCGAATCAATAGAGAAAGCTTTGGAGGTTGCAAGAAATCCTGAAACCAGGGACCTTTCGCTAGAGGGAAGACTGAGAATGGAAAGAGGTCTAGTACATTTTGAGAATGGGGATATTGAACTAGCTAGGGATGATTTAACATGGGCTGAAACAAGGCTAAAATCAGTCTCTAAAGCGAGTCGCGATCATGACATATCACTTCTGAATAAAGCCGCATTCCATCTTTCTATAGATGAACCTATGATGGCACTACACACGCATGGGGAAATTTCACGCAAAGCAGGACATGCTCACGAAACAATCGCAATATCGAGGGTTCAAGCTGCCAGGATTCACCTCGCTTTTGGACATATGTTTGACGCAGCGAGATGTGCGTTTAACTCACATGCGCATGCAATGATTTCAAATCAAACAGACCTTGCTGTTGAAGCAGGTGCCATTTTTGTTGAAATTGCTAGCGGATTCATTAATGATGATGCCGAAAAATTTGCAGACCAAATATTGGATGCAGGGCCACTATCTGCGGGAGATGAACCTCCAATTCTGCAAGTGAACTCAAGTGATGTTAATGGTGTTCTAGATTGGTGCATAGAAAATACACATTCTGGATTTTCAGGACAAGAAAGACCAGATTTACGAGCCTTAGTTATGTTGGCTAACAGACTAAAGCGTAATGACTTGTTTACAAATCTTCTCAATTCGCCACAGGAAGTTGATGATGCTATGTTGGCGGCACTGTGTGCCTCAATTAGTGATGGTGAACTTGCAGATGTATGGTCTAAACGAGTCAGTGATATTATGACCTTAAGTGAAATCTAAAGCATAGATTTTGCCTTCTCCATCCAATCCTCGGCCCACAACTCACCCGAGGTTAGTAAAGATCTAGCAAAAAAGAATGCTTCTGCGGCGTCTCCTGATTCCAATAGGGATTCCAATTTCAACAAATCTTTATTCTCGCTTTCGCTGTCTTTAGGAACCTCTTCATCAAGCGCTAATGCTGAAACTGTTTGTGTAAGATTTTTCATACGCATCAGAAAATCTTGCCGTGTCTTTAATTCAGGTCCTGACCAAGGAACAGAATCTTCTCCGTCCATCGCACCTTTTAATCGTTCAAGGAACAAATCTCTAACCCTTTCAGTGGGCCTAAGTTGTTGAACGTGGTCATAACATAACCAAGCATGGTCATTGTCATTTCTTCTTTCATACAAACGACCTAACTCCATCCACAACTCATGATTAGCAGGACGGTGTGCTAGCAAATATTGGACCAGTTCTATGAAAAGGGACTCATGCCCAGCAGTTCGTAACCTCTCCAACCTTCTACCAAAGATTATATTCGCTCGCTGATCAGTGAAATCCAATATTGTACATCTTGTTGAAAACTCCTCTAATTTATCATCGCCCAACCCAGAGAACCATTTCTCGGGATCCAGGGAATCTGCTTCAAATGCTGCCTCAAGCAATTCTAATCCAAATTCAAGATGGTCAATTTCATTTAACTGTGCTAAAAATTCTGGATTGCGCCCTAATACCACAAATAAGTCTTCGAGCACCATGAACATACCATCTGAATCACCACGAATTTTTTTGATCTCAGCCAAGCATCTCCAATTTCTTTCGTCTGTAAAATCATACAACACGGCTTGTTGAGCATTTTGTTCTGCCCATGCAAGATTTTCAGCAGCTCGGTTTGGATCTTTTTTTGATAATTTCACAAATCTATTAGCTTGTGCCCTGTGGCGATTACCTAAATTTCTTCTAGGGTGTTGTAAAACCGAAGAAGCGCTCATAAAACCAACTCATTGCACAGACATAAATCCTGACCGATCATAACCCCATGGTATAGTAGCATCAATTCCTATCTTCGCTGTGTTTCCGTCACTTAACCTTGAAGGATCGAGGCTAGAACCTTTTTGATTCGATAGTATAATTGTATCTCTATCAGGTTGCCATCTCGTCATCAGAGCCCACTCAACTCTAACAGGGTCTGTAATATCAATATCCTCGTCTACAATCGTAACCATCTTCATAGACTTGTGGCCATCAAGAGCAGCCTCGATAGCCTTCATCCCATCGCCCTCATTTTTTACTCGGATTTTTACTACCGCAGATAACCAGCCACCGCCGCCCTCAGTCATATGAACGTCCAGACATTCACATACCTGATTTACAGCAGATTTAATGGTAGGCGCTCTTGGAAGTCCCATCAATGTCTTGTGTTCGGATTCCGCTGGGATAAGTGCATGGAATACTGGATTTTCTCTATGAGTAATACCTGCGATTTCTATAACGGGCTCATGTCGAATATCATCCACTGTTCCAGTTATGTCGACATAGGGGCCTTCCTCATCGTTTTCGGTTGTTATCGAACCCCACATAGCGTATTCGGCGTCGGCGGGAACGTGAACACCATTAGGCAACTCGACTAATTCTAGTGGCTTAGCATAGACTTTTTCGTGAAGGGCTGAAGCAATTGTTAGTTCGTCAATATTTGTGTTAAATGACATCGCTGCTGCCAGTAGCACAACAGGGTCTGGAGCGTTTATTATTGCAATAGTTACACTTTCACCAGCCTCTCTAGCCAATTTCGTCATTGTGTGAAGATG
Source organism: Methanobacteriota archaeon (assembly GCA_002710015.1). Classification (GTDB taxonomy): domain Archaea; phylum Thermoplasmatota; class Poseidoniia; order Poseidoniales; family Poseidoniaceae; genus MGIIa-K1. The sequence continues at coordinate 66,064 of PAOW01000028.1, forward strand.
CCTGGGAACAATTCTAGCTACTAAATGGTTTGAATCTTTCAATAACTGCCTGTGAAAAGACATATTTCGTATTCCGCCATATTCTGCAATTATTACGCTTGAAGACATGTATCTACCGCCATCCTCACGCCAATGATGTGGAATTGGTAGTTTTGTCAAATCAACTGGGATTTGAGGACAATCGAACACAGGTCCTGTTTCAACAATTTTTGGTTGCATAGGATTTTCCATTGCCCACCCTAGCAGATCGATGAAGTCCTCCGGCTCGATGCCCAAGGCTGCACATAGCCTGGGCCTTGTTAGCAAATTTACAGCCACCCTATGTCCTTGTGCCTCTTTGATGTCATTAAAAACCAACAAATCGTGACCGCTTGCCTTTGATTTATCGAAAACACCGTGCAGTACACTTGTTTTCTCGTTTATTTCAGTCGCTGCTGAAAGCAAGTCTCGGAATGCCATTGTTAGCCTCCTGCATGGTTACAGCAATGAATATTTACACTATCAGTCAGACCAGACAAGTGTATTTTGGATTTGTTAGCGAATCGGCACCATGAAATAGGGGGGGTAGGTCGGGAAGTTGCTTCTACTAGGTGATGTTGTATGGGTCGTGGACTTTTTGCAGGAACAAAAATGGCAAAAGACCGCCAAAAATTTAGGTGGTCTGACCGAAGATACAAGAAAAGAATGCTGAAGTCTAGAGCTAAGCATGACCCACTAGCTGGATCTACTCAAGCAAAGGGTATAGTTGTAGAGAAGGTTGGAATTGAAGCAAAACAGCCTAACTCTGGAATTAGAAAAGCTGTAAAGATTTCGCTGATTAAAAACGGAAATAAACTCACCGCTTTCGCTCCCGGTGATGGGGCAATCAACTTCATTGATGAACACGATGAAGTTATGGTGGAAGGTATCGGAGGACGTATGGGTAGATCATACGGAGACATTCCTGGTGTTCGATACAAAGTCATACAAGTAAACGGTGTTTCATTAGATGAGATGGTAAGAGGCCGCAAAGAAAAGCCTGTCCGCTGATTTGGAGGTTTTAGATATGAGTGAAGAGGAAATTCAGACTGAAACCGAAACAGAACCAGAAGAAGTGAAACCTATCGCTGGTATAGGAACTCTAGTTTTTGGAAAATATGATGCTACTGAAGTGGTTTGCAGAGATCCAGGTCTAGCACCTTACATCAACCTATCAACTGTCGGAGTCCCGCACACTGGTGGCAGACATGCTAATGCGTGGTTTGGTAAAGCTCGACTTTCTGTCGTCGAGAGATTCACTAACAAGCTAATGCGAACAGGAAAGTATACTGGTAAGAAGATGGGCGCTCTCAAAGCATTTGAATCTGCATTAGACCGAATGGCAGAAAAAAGCGGTGAAAATCCATTACAGGCGTTTGTTGATGCAATTTGCCACGCTGCCCCCATGGAGGAAATTACAAGAATCAAATTCGGAGCTGTATCACAACCAAAGGCTGTCGACAGTTCGCCCTCTAGAAGGCTTGATGTGGCGTTAGCTAATCTGGCGAAGGGTGCTCAACAAGGAACTTCAAAGTCTAAGAGAACGCTGACTCAGTGTATAATAAACGAATTAACAAAGGCCAGCAACGGAGACGTTACCTCATTTGCTGTCTCCAAGAAAGAGGAAGTTCAAAGAATCGCTGCAAGCGCAAGATGATACTTTACATACTGAATTTCGAACCTATCTGTATGTTCATATTAGTTCACAGTAAAGCGATTAGATTGTTCTCTCAGTAGGCGATTTCATAAACCCCATCTAGGTGGATAATAAATGCGAGAGCAAGGTGATTACCCATGGGTCGTAAAGAAGACAACATCAAGAAGGCAACTGAAGTCATGAATATTCTACCGCAGATTAGGAATTTGTGTATTGCGGCCCACATTGACCACGGAAAGACAACTCTGTCTGACAATTTGATTGCTGGTGCCGGAATGATGAGTGAAGATCTGGCCGGAAAAAGTAGGGTTTTAGATTTTGATGAGCAGGAAAGTGCAAGAGGAATTACAATCAATGCTGCATCTGCGTCAATGGTTCACGCTGTTGATGGAACTGATTATTTGATCAACCTCATCGATACACCAGGTCACGTCGACTTTGGTGGCGACGTTACTCGCGCTATGAGAGCTGTTGATGGATGTTTTATCTTAGCATGTGCAGTTGAAGGCCCAATGCCACAGACTGAAACTGTTGTTAGACAGGCATTGAAAGAGAAAGTAAAGCCAGTGCTTTTCATCAACAAAGTTGACCGGTTGATAAACGAACTCAAAGTAACCCCAGAGGATATGCTAAAGCGATTTGAAGAGACCATCATCAAAGTAAACAAATTAATTCGACAATTCGCACCTGAAGAGAAGAAAAAAGACTGGCAAGTGAGTGTTTTGGACGGAACTGTTGCATTTGGTTCTGCATACCACAATTGGGGAATAACAATACCATATATGAAAAAATCCGGAGTCTCAATGACAGAGATTTTTGAATATTGTAATAACGAAGACCAAAAAACACTCGCACAAAAAGCACCTGTCCACGAAGTATTGCTAGACATGGCAGTTACAAAACTACCCGGGCCTGTTGAAGCGCAGCCATACCGTATTCCTAATATTTGGAACGGAGACCTCGACACACCAATCGGTAAAGCGATGATTGGGTGTGATCCTGAAGCTGAATTAGCAATGATGATTACAAAAATTTGGATGGACCCACATGCAGGAGAGGTTGCCGTTGGAAGACTTTACTCTGGATCAATTAATCAGGGTGAATCTGTATTTGCAATAGGTGCTGCAAAACCTGAAAGGGTTCAGCAAGTCAGTATGATGGTCGGAGGAGATAGAATCACTGTTCCTAAAGTTGTAGCAGGAAATATCGCTGCAATAACAGGAATTCGCTCCGCTGCTGCTGGTGTAACTCTATCTAGGGACAAAGACTTCACTCCGTTTGAGGCAATTCGTCACTACTCCGATCCTGTTGTTACAGTTGCCGTTGAGCCAAAGAGTATGAAGGACCTACCTAAATTCATTGATGCACTAAGGTCACTCGCCAAATCTGATGCTTCATTGCAAGTTATGACGAATCAAGAAACCGGGGAAGCTTTGCTAGCTGGAATGGGAGAACTGCACCTTGAAATCACAGTTTACCGTCTTGAGGAAGAGCAAAACATCAAAGTTAAGGTCAGCCCACCTATTGTAGTTTACAGAGAATCTGTTGAAGGAGACAACAAAGGGAGATCATTCGAAGGAAAATCTCCAAACAGACACAACAGATTCATGATTGAATGTGAGCCTCTATCTAGCGAAGTTGTATCAGCATTACGTGAAGGACACTTTGGTTCTGGAACCGTTAGATCAGGAGATGCAAAAGAAATAGGAAACAAATTTGGTGAATTTGGAATGGATAAAGATTTGATGAGAAAAATCTATGCTATAAACGCTACAAATGTTCTTGTTAATGATACAAAGGGTATCCAAGGACTTCACGAGACTCGTGAATTAATCATCGAAGCTTTCAATGAAGTTTGCAAGAAAGGTCCTGTTGCTGATGAGCCTGTCATGGGAATGATGGTTAGACTAGTAGATGCAAAGCTCCACGAAGATGCAATACACAGAGGTCCAGCACAAACAATTCCAGCTGTTAGAAACGCCATAAAGGGTGCAATGCTGCGTGCGAAAACTGTTCTAATGGAGCCTATGCAACGTTCTCACGTCAGCGTCCCTAATGATTGGCTTGGACAAGTTACAAGGGAAATCACAAATCGTAGAGGAATCATAGAAGATATGCCTTCTGAGGGAGAGGCTACAACTGTAATCGGAACTTTACCAGTTGCAGAGACTTTTGGTTTCTCAAACGATATTCGTGCCGCTTCCCAAGGCAGAGCTGTTTGGAATTCAGAGAATATTGGTTTTGAGATTCTACCTCCCCAGTTGTTCAACAAGGTCGTAGGCGAAATCAGAACAAGGAAAGGATTGAAGCCAGAACCTAACCCAGAATCTCATTACTCCGATTGAGTAATACGTGACGGGGTCCTGAAATGGGAGATTTGTTAGGCATATTCATTTCAAACGGAGGAGTGCCTAAATTACCCGTAGAAACTGCGCGAATTGAGTATAACGGCGTTGTTGGAGATAGACAAGAAGATACCAAACATCATGGTGGATTTTCAAAGGCAGTATGTGTGCTTGAAAATCATGTTTTATTGAAATTACAAGCGGATGGTCATCCGATTAAACGTGGTTCAACAGGCGAGAACCTTCTTGTTTCAGGCTATAACTTAGGAATTGGTTCTGTTTTCAAGATACAATCTGTTGAGCTTCAGGTTATGTCTGCTGCTGTTCCTTGCAAAACAATCGCAGAATCATTTTTGGAAGGGGATTTCTCGAATTTGTCGAACAAAAAATATCCCGGACAAACTCGATGGTATTGCAAAGTAATTACACCAGGAAAAATCAGTGTATCCTATTGAGTTGGTAGTCTGTCAATTCTCTTAACGCCCTAATAGCAGGACTATCAGGAAGTCTATCTAGGCAGTCATGGGCTTTGCGATGATATGCCTCTGCTTTGGATTTAGCATAGTCTATGGACCCCAGATCATGAAGTGCCTTGTGGGCTAAAAGAACATGCTCTTTGCTTACGTCCTCTCCTTTTCCTAAGACTTGCAACAAGTTTTCTTTTGACTTTGATGTAGGTTGGTTTAACGCGTGAATCACCATCATTGTCCTCTTGCCTTGGGCAACATCACTACCACATGGCTTACCCAAAGTTTCAGAGTCTGATAGAACATCAATTATGTCATCCATTAACTGGAAACAAAGGCCAAGTGCAAGTCCCCAATCGTGCATGCATTGTATAATTTCATGATTTGCACCAGCGAGATGAGCTCCAACTTCTGCGCATGTTAGAAACATCGCTGCTGTTTTACCATGTATCATCTCAATGTACTGGTCTTCAGTAACAACTTCCCTGTCTTCAAATTCGATATCGAGTTGCTGACCTTCACTACATTTACGAACCATTCTTCCAATACGTTTAATCAAAAATGGTAATTGTTCTGCTTTTATACCCTCAGCGACTACCATCGCCTCAAATGCAATCGCTAACATAGCGTCACCTGCATTGATAGCAGTTGGTAGATCATATGCAATGTGAACTGCTGGCCTTCCCCTTCTGATATCATCATCATCCATAATGTCGTCATGAACAAGAGTAAAATTATGGATGATCTCTATTGCCGCTCCCACGTCCAGTAAACCTGCATGTGTATTGCCAACAGCTTTTGCAACTAACCAAGGAAGTGTTGCCCGCAAACGCTTTCCTCCACCCTCAACTAAATGCATCATTGCACCCGATAACCTCTCAAGTGACGTGTGGGTAAGTGCCCGCTCTATTCGATTTTCAACCAGTTCTCTTACCTCGGAAATGCTGGTATTCAAATCAGCACCAATCGCATTTGGTAACATGTAAGACACGTCTCCCATGTCGTGTATGACAGAATCTGATTTTGCGCATCCAGGTCTCCACCAATCATCGTCCATTATTCGGGCTGCTATGCACCTAAACCAAGGAGCAATTACTGCTTCTGATTTGTTACTTCCAAGCATATACGCTAACTCTTTTTGACTAACCCACTTCACCTCACTGACTTCGTTTTCGTTTGGGTTTAAGTCAACATCTGCATGGATTATCAAACAATGATCAACCTCTCTCTCAATCCATTCTTCATCTTGTCTAGCTTGATATCGCATTTTAGTAATGAATTCAAATTTGTCAATCGGCACTTGACTAGGATGTATTCCTAATTCTTGCTCCAATTTACGCACAGCAGCTCGTTTGACTCCAAGATTATTATGAGATTCCATCTCATCTTCACTGTGCAAAGGATGAGAACAACAGGAGTTGGCCCAAACATCTGGAAATGTTATTTTGTGTGACGCTCGTTTTTGAATTAATAATCGTCCTGATGTGTCAAATAGAAAAACACTGAATGCTCTGTGATATTTACCAATTCCATAATGACTGTCAAGTTTTGATATTGGGCCGATTATGTCATCGTTTTCTGTAACTTGAATTACAGCTTCAGACATTAACAGTCCTTGGGTGCTGTCGCTTTTTTCCAGCATGGAAATGGAAGACTCCTCCAACTTTAGTGTTGGAACGTCGTGAATACCATAACCACTCATTCGCTCACCGATTGCCTCTCACGCTGTACACTACATCAAGAGTTCCCTGATACAATTCTTGTACCCTTTACAGATTGTCCATTAATGGCTGATAATACACGCTCTGGAATTTCCCCGTTTATTATCAAAACATCTACGCCCTTTTCTGCAATCATAGCGCCACGAGCAGCTTTCAAGCCAATTCCGCCTGTGACATCGATATCACTTGCATGCTCACCTTCAAATTCCATTTGTGGGCTCCAAACTTCGATCAGATCTTCGGGTTTAGCGTGTTCGGGAGGCACCCTCAAAATTCCATCTACTCCACCTATTGCAAAGACTGCACGCTCGACATCAAGAAGTTCTGTAGCGTATCTATACATGAGATCATCACCTGATAATATCCCAAACCCTTTCTCACTATCGTCAACTACATCACCATACACAACAGTAATTCCTTCATGAATAGGCAGTTCCCCACTAAAATTTGGTCCTGTTCCCGTAGCCCACTTATGAGGTGGGTATGTCATTACAGAAAGTCCATGATTTTGTAATGATTTAACAACGATGGAATTCAACTCGAGCATATCATTCCTTACTTCTTTGACTCCCGTGTTTTGGTCAATACCGGGTATATTCCCCTCTGCAAGCCTGTATTTTTTTGCCTTTAAATGGCCAAAGGAACCTGCGCCGTGAATGATTACAAGATTCTTGTCAAATCTTCTACAGATTTCTGAAAGTGAATCAATAACACCGTAATTGGCTTCACATAAATTTGATTTTCGGGTAATAAGACCGCCTCCCCATTTCAGAATAACGGTACTCGACATAGTAACCCCATATGTTACACACTAATGTGTGCATTGGATTTACATGCAAGCATAATATGGCTCAATCATGGCAGACTCACCAAGTATCGATGAGTTCATTCGGCACATGCAGGCCGAGTTTGAATTATGCAACGAAATTGTTGATAAAGTTGAGAGGCAGAAAAAACAATGGCAAATTGAATCTGCGCTTTTACTAGCTATTGATTTCTCAGAGAAATTCAAAGAGTTATCTAAACTAGGACAAAATCCAATTCAGATAGTTCAGGCTTTAACCGCACCAGATGCGACCAATGCAAATATTGCCAAGCATGTTGTTGCAATGGCAGGAGGAATATGCCCTAGTTGTGGTGTTCCAATGGATTCAGATCTTGATTTTTGTTCCAGTTGCGGAAACTACATTGAATGATTATTCTTCTTCCCAAATCGCTATCATTTCTTGAATCGATGGGTCATCCGCCTCTACATGATAGAGATAATCTGGTGGCATTTCTTCGCACAAAAACACAGTTTTACCCGCTCTCCATATGGTGTGTCCATCTGCAATCGCTCGAGTTGTATCAACTTCCAATATTGATGGGCGGCTTATCCTGACGTGACCTGCCTCCATGGCATTTGAGATCGTTCTTGAAAGGTGAACGTGCTTCCTATCACCAGCAGTAATGCCTAATTCCAAGTGCGTGGCAACTGCCTCAGGGTCGCAAGGCCAATACAGAACATCGGGAATATCATCGGTTGGCAAGTCTAACTCAAGTTCTATAGAATGTCCATATGTAGCTCTAATCATCTCTCCCTCAACCTGGTATCTACCCTTAGCATCGGAATTTGCAATTGCCTCAAAATGCCATCCACGCAACCAGTGAAAATGTCTTCTTTGGTTCTGAATTGCTTCGGATAGTTCCCTAGAATTTACCCAGCCATTTAGATCCATTTCAACACCGAATTTTTCGGGTGCATGTCTTAGAACAAGAGCTAGAATCCTTCCTAAACTGTTTGACTCCCTATCCGACATGATGAATTTTCCTTCGTCGTTACATGTCGGACAATTTGTTCCACTAAAGTGTCCGTTATTCATAGAACAAGAGCGCGTCCTGCATTGTCGTAGCATGACCATGGCTGCTAGGGTCTACTTCATAATCAGTTCGATTTAATGAAGTTGCACAGATGAAAATGATGATGAGAGTGCAAGTCATGGACATACCATGCGAGCAGTCATTTCTGACTATGTCAGAACCTCATTTCATCGTGCACACAAAGGACACCTATCAGCAGTGAGACCTGAAAGCATGTTGGAGTGTATAATATCCGAAGTAATCAGCAGAAATGACCTAAACCTAACAGATGTGGAGGACTTAATGGTCGGTTGCGCTTACCCAGAAGGTGTTCAAGGATTGAATATTGGTAGGATTGCAACCTATCTTCCTGGACTACCAACATCTATCCCAGGCATGACAACAAATCGTCTGTGCGGATCATCAATGCAAGTAGCACACGCTGCTGCAGGTTCTATCAAACTTGGATCAGGGGATTTATTCTTAGCAGCGGGTGTAGAAACTATGTCCCTTGTAAAAAGGGGAGGTTGGAACCGAGACTTGCATCCAGTAATTGAAGAAAAATATCCTGATGCATATATCTCGATGGGATTAACAGCTGAAAATTTAGCAAAAGAATACTCAATTTCTAGAGTAAGTCAAGAGGAGTTCGCATTAAATAGCCATAAAAAAGCGTTGAAAGCAAAAAGTGAGGGTCTACTTACAAAAGAAATAGTTCCAGTTAAAGCAGAAGAAATGATTATTTCAGAAGATGGTTGTATGCGAGAAACTACAATGGAAAAGATGGCAAGGCTTCCTCCTGCATTCTTGGATAATGGAACAGTTACGGCAGCAACATCTTCTCCTTTAACAGATGGTGCGGCGTGTAACTTGATATCATCTGACAGATATGCCAGTGAGAACAGTTTGGAGTGTTTAGCAGAGATTGTATCTACTGCTGTAACAGGAGTTGATCCTCACATAATGGGTATAGGACCGGTTAAAGCATCAAAGCGGGCTTTAGAAAGAGCCGAAATTACCCTAGATGATGTTGATGTTATTGAGTTGAATGAGGCTTTTAGCGCACAGTCAATAGCTGTTATGAAAGACCTAGATTTAGAATATGATGATTCAAGAATTAACATAGATGGCGGTGCCCTAGCAATTGGGCACCCCCTTGGTGCCAGCGGTGCAAGAATATTGGGTAAGGCTGCCTCATTATTGAACAGGACTGGAGGAGATTACGCCCTTGCAACAATGTGTATTGGCGGAGGCATGGGTATAGCAACTGTTTTGCGGAATTTTGAATCATAACCTTCATACTATATCGCATCCCTAGAAAGAACATGGGTATCCGCAAAGGCCGGAAAGAGGCTTATGAAAATCTGAGCATAAGCGAGGAAGGAGATTGTCCAAGATGTGGAGGTGAAAGCCAGCCGTCATCCCTTCCCGGTTACTTGTCTTGCGCTAGATGTCAATATGAATGGAAAGATCCAAACCACGTCGCAGAAAGAAAAGGTCCGCCTGCAAATTACAGAAGAGATGCAGAGTTAATCGAGGAATTCAAAACAGAAATGCAAAGAGGAGACCTCAGTCATGTTTTGGGAATTGATAGAGGACTTTCTGGAGAGCAGGAACAGTCCCTGAAAAGGTTAGAAGACAAGTGGATGACTGGAATGTCTGGTCACTTCAATGCAGCAGCCGAGGAAAGAAAACCACTAATGATATCATTCGATGATGACGATAATTTAGTTGATACTACTATCGGCAGCATCACAATTGTTGCTAACGGTTTTGATGGTGGAGAAGAGATAAGACTTGAATATCCAGGATTAGGTACTGAATTCTACGCATATGACGAAGCAAGCGATACAGGCTGGAGAAGAGGTCGCACCTCTGAAGATACCGCAAGATCAATCACAAACGTGATTAACAGGTTCTCAAATCTTGTATATGCTACTCAAGATAATTCAACCATACTTCTTGAGTTAAGGAATGCTGAACTCTTGGCTGAGTCCTTAGTTATCTTCGTAGATGACCCTGGTGGAACGGACATAATTGCTGAAAAATCCGGGGTGTCAATGGATCCTAGAGAAGTAAGAATTGTTGAGGATTACAAGGTAGTTGTAGGAATTTGTTTAGCTGATGGAATTATCTCCCCATCCGAAGATCAGATGCTTTGGGCAATGCGACAGCAATTAGGAATCGATGATTTCTTACATGTACAAATAGTTCAGCAGATATTTGGTGATCATGCTGTGAAAGAATGCACTGTTTGTGGCAGTATGGCGGACCTTTACGCAGACTATGCTGCATGGTATTGCAAATCTTGTGAAAACTGGTGTTAGTAAGCGCTTCTATAGTTATAAGTAAGCAACCGCAACTACCATACTACGTAGGTATTATTCATAAGGTGAGAACCAGTAGCGGTGAAAGGCGAGTGATTATGGCTAAAGAAGTACTTTACATTGGGATTGACTTGGGTACCTTCCGTTCGGTGATGGTATCCAGCGACAGCCACGAAGAGGAAGAACTAACTGTTATTGGAACGCCAAAGGACCCAATAGCACGTAATTTTCTCAAAAGGGATGTCTTGTTTGGAGAAGAAGCACTGAAAAATCGATTGGCATTGAATCTGTTTCGGCCATTAGAATTGGGTGTAATAAAAGACACTCCAGAAGATAGAGAATTTATTGCTCACTTCATAACACACCTAATCGGCCTGTCAGATCCTGAGGATTACGACAGAGTAGTTGCTGTAATCGGTGCTCCTGCCGAAGCAAGCCACGTTGATAAAACATCAATTTTTGATGCTGCTGCCGGTTCAGTTAACGCCGCTATGATTATCTCAGAACCTTTCGCAGTTGCATATGCACTTGATATGATTGAGCACACCCTAGTAATCGATATCGGTGCTGGAACAACTGATCTATGCCGTGTTTATGGAACTATACCGGGACCCGGCGACCAAATGCATACAGGATATGCTGGAGATTATGTAGACAATCAGATAATTCTAGAGGTCCAGAAAAAGTATAATGGTGCCCAAATCACAAAAGATATGGCAAGACGTTGGAAAGAGCAATACTCCTTTGTATCAACTTCGACACCAAAAGACCCTATTATGGTAGATTTTTCAATTGAGGGTAAGGCAATGACACTTGACATAACTGATTGCATTCAAGAGGCTTGTGAATCTATCGTAGACCCAATCGTTGAAAATGCTAAAGAATTGATAGCAGGATCAAATCCAGAGTTCCACGATGAATTCCGTCGAAACATGGTATTAGCTGGCGGTGGTTCAGGAATTAGAGGATTAGGTGCACTAATCGAGAGAAGGCTCTCTGACATGGGAGATGTAAACGTCCATGTTGTAGATGACCCTGTCAGACTAGGTGCCATGGGTGGATTGAGATTAGCAATGGAAGTTCCAGAAGACATGTGGAAAAACCTAACGCTTGCAAGCCGTTGATTTATTCCTCTTCACCACTCAAAACCAATCTTGAATTGCAGTGTGGACAAATATCTGATGGCGATAGCAACATTGGATTTATCGCCAGAACTGCTAAACAAGAAGGGCAAGCAGCGAGCATCTCGCCTTTTGCCAATTTTACACCGTCATTGTAGAGTGATTCGCCACTGTAACCCATTCTGTAAACTGGGTGAAAGTGTATTCTGATGAATCTTACAGAGGAAAATATTGCATATCCCAAAATCAGAATGAAGATCAGAGTAGTTATGTTAAGGGAAACAAGCAATTGATACACATTTAGAACCATTAGCAAGCAAAACCCGACTGTCAGCAAGCCAATAATTAGGGGGACAAACCAGTATGCCCATTCTGATTTACTCTTATAGGATGACCAAACAGCCAGGAAGAATACTCCTGGGATAAAAGCAAGCTCGCCAAAAAAAGTATAGAAAAAGAACGTTAACAATAGAGAATCTACTGCCAACACAAAACATGTTCGGCTGTGAAGTGCATCTATTGGGTTAGAATGTGTTGGCGTCGAGCCAGCCAAAATCATCTCATCTGGGTCCGCCATGCTCAATGCGAGGAGGATTCAATTGTTGAATTGTCCGGCGAAGCCGTCATAGAGCAGTATTTCTTGGACGTTACATGCGTGACACCGACGTCGAGCTTCGCGGCTCGTCACTCAAAGGCAAACATGTGCTGTTGGGTGTAACTGGAGGGATTGCAGCAGTAGATACAGTTAGGCTTAGTCGTGAACTTAGAAGACATGGGGCGAATGTTTCAGTCGTTATGACACCTTCCGCTCAAAAAATCATTACTCCTCTAGCTGTAAGGTGGGCATCTCAAGGCGAAGTGATAACTGATTGGGATGGAGATTTAGCAGGTCTTAGCAATTTTGACGCAATATTGGTTGCGCCTGCAACTCGTAATCTACTCGCATCATTCGTTCACGGAATAATGAATGGACCGCTACTAATGGCGCTTTCAGCTGCAAGAAGCCGAGGAACTCCCATCATGATGGTACCTTCAATGCACGGTGACCTATCGTCAGATCAAATTACCAGTGACCTTGTTATTGAATGTCAAAATCTTGGTGCTAATATTCTATGGGGTAATAAAGAAGAGGGTCGCATGAAAACCCCATCTCATGAGCACATAGTTGCATTGTTAGGAAACATGGTTAACAGAAATAACACATCAGTAGTAATCACGCTCGGTGCTACACAAAGTAACATCGATGACATAAGATTCGTACAGAACACTTCATCTGGCCGAACAGGATATTCTATCGCAGATGACTTGTTTAGACATGGAATGGATGTTACATGCGTTAGTGGTGTTACAAGTGTGAACAAACCAGATTGGATAACTCTAGATATCAAATGTCCAGATCCAAATCAAATGCTTAGTGAACTTAAAGCGCTTGCAAAGGATAAAATCGATGTCTGGATTCATACAGCTGCTGTGCTCGACTACATTGTAAGCAAACCCGTCGAAGGAAAAATCGCATCACTACAAGGTGATTTGAGTGTTGGATTGAAAGAAGGAGCAAAGCATATTGTCGAATTAAAGGATTTGTGCAAGGGTGCAGTTAGAATCGGTTTCAAATTTGAAAGTGGAATCAAACAGAAGGACTTAGTTCACAGAGCGCACGCTCAAATACAAACTGCAAACATGACTGCAACAATCGCCAACAGATTGGAAGATTATGGCAAAGAAGATGCTCCAAGAGGTTGGTTAGTTGATTCGCATGGAGCACATTTCATTCTCGAAACTGAATCTGAAATGTGCAGTGCTATTCGCTCAATTATTGAAAACAATAGGTGATATTTCTGCGCCGATTTGTCATTGTTGGAAGTAGAGCCATGGCAAAGGGAAAGCTACCATTGAATGATTTAGCAGGCGGTGCTGGTCGAATGGATGTACTAATCAGAGCGTTAATGTCTTCCATACTTACAAGTCATGGAATGAGAGAAAATGTCGAATTTACAATGATTTTACTTGGAGGCCCGGGTCCAGCAAGAAGAATTAGATTTGTTTCAAACGAATTGAAAGGAATCCACGCTGAGGAGAGAGCAGTCGCAGGCAAAATTGCGGCCGTTATTAGGGAACCAATTCCTCCCAGAGGTCACTGGATTGAAAGAAGTCCTGGAATATATGATGGAGGTGGTGATCTGGACATGACATTGGATGAGTGGAATTGCCCTATGGTAAACCTGAATGCAGAATCTAAATCTCTATACTCAGGTGTGATTCCAAACAATTTCAAGATTGATGATATTGGTTTTATCCTAGGAGACGACAGGGAGTTAGTTTGTGAGAGAGGTAATAGAAGGAGTCTCGGTTCTATGTGGCTGCAAGGGCACACATGCATTGCAATAATACACTTCCTTTTGGATGAAGGAGTCGAACTTCAACTTTGAGCATATCTTTCCAAGTATCCGTCAACTAAAATCATATGAGGAACCGTCAAAGCCGCAAGACCGATGAATACGATTTTGATTATCACTGGTTCGAAATTGGATGTGCTAGACATTTGTAGTATGGCAAATATCCCAATTATCCATGTTGCTATGGAAAGGTAAATTGTTAATTTTGATATTTGGAAACCTGATAGAGTATCCTTCAAAATAGGTAGCATATTTTTGACATGTCGCAAGGAATGGAACAGACAAAAATAAATTGCAAATCCTAGAAGTGGTGGTGCGAAAAAGAATACTATGGACAACAATACTAATTCTGAAAATATTATAATTAAGCGGCGTAATTCGTATATTATCACAACACTAAGAACCATTGCAAGTATAGTCACTACCGCCGCAGCGTCTAAAAAATGCCACACATATGTCGCATCTCCGTCGACTAAAAATTCAAAGATCTTATTCGATTCTGACTTATGAAATTGGCTTATTCCTGCAATTACCAAGCCACCTCTAGAGATAGACTCCACTGCCATTTTGGCAAACGATGAGTCTTCCAAAGTATCTCCTCGGCCGAAATGCCAAATGCTGATTGCAAGAAATAGTATAAGAGATAAAACAGGTAGAACTTGCCAAATTAATACTATAAGGATTGAAATTGATATGTAAGATAATAAAAATTTCAAAGCATCTGAAATGTTGTTCATCCAACCAAAATGCATCGCCATCGCCCCATCCATTGCGCCGTGAGGCATTCCTACGAAGACAATAGCTAACAATGCGACAATACTTGCAGCATCGAGTGAACCAATAGCATCAAATCCGAACATCATGGAACACCCTTGTTTCTTTTCCGAAATATATGCCTTGTAACTCCTTTTATGAATAGTAACTTTGGCATTGCAAATATCACTTTGAGTCGCAAAGACCAGTTTATCTCACCGCTCATAAATTTAGCAAACTGATCACCAGAAAGCGATTTTGCCATTTGAAGGAATAATTTAGGGCCCTCTTCGGGATAATTTTGTAAAACAGTTAGCAGAACACCATCCATCCAAAGGTCTATTTTTCTGTGAGGTGTTCTGAAATAGAGATCTCCAGTATTTCTACTAAGTTCTATTGCCGCATCAATTTGCTTTTGAATAAACACGAATGCATAGCCACTACCCGGTCTTATAGCACCAGCATTACCTCCAATTCCCGGTATGTTTGGGTCGTGAGGTTTCAAACTCCCCATAGGAATTATGCCTTGCTCCTCGTGCTTAATAGTAAATTGAGTGCAAGAGTAAATTCTGTCTAGATATTCATTTATCGATTGGTTGTAAAATTCTCCAACATTTGCATCAGTACTAAAAATTGTAGATTCAATTAGTGCATTGGTTGTTGAAAATGGAAGTAAATAGATAAAATGCAAGCCTTTTGACTGGTCGACGCGAAAATCCATCAAAACAGCTGTTTCGCTGTCAAAGGTTGGTGTTTTTGTTTCTACCTCGATTCCATAGAAATGTTGTAACATTGCTTTACCTATTGTTCTTGGAGGACGTGAATCAAAAACTAAATCAGAGTCTTTGGGAAAATCTGAATTATCAATTATATCGACACTTAATCTCTTGGCTTCACTTCGACAATAATTAAGCCACTCATTTCTATGAATTGCGTAATATGGATGCTCTTCAGACGACATGATCGATTGTCCGGATTCAGTAATTATAGCCCAGTTATTCCATTTTTTTCGAGATAAAGAGATTTGCCTTTCCAATCCCTTTGCTCCCCAAAAACCCCACATGTGATCTATTGGAACAGGTGCATTATCCGGCTTAACTAATTGAATTAAGTGATTTGGAAGTTTATCTGACATTGCTGCGAGCGTTAGTGCTGCACATCCATCACCAATTATCGTGGTTTTGATGGACAATTTATCAACCCACAAACGGAAGGCCTTCCAGTTTACTGTGAAGAGATGTATTGTGTGATTTCTTTCTAATGGAAGCGCGTGTAAGTAAGTTGAATGTTGCTTTTATTGTGCAAATTATTTTGCTTAACTTCGATGTTGATTGTCTACCATCATACCAGTTTAGTCCTGAATTGTCGATTTGTACACCGATTTGTCGATAAACCTTAGCTGCAACTGAAATTGATAAATGCGCTCTAAATGGAAGGTATGCTAATCCATGATGGCCGCTTCTATAGAATATCTCTGCCATATCTAATAATCGTTTTATTCCATCTTGTATGAGAATAGACTCATCAGAATTAGGATTATTTGAGGCTTCAACTATTTCCTCGGGACTCATATTGTTTACCCAGTCACCTGGTATGTATCTTCGACCCATCTGCGCATCTTCTAAAACATCTCTAGCTATGTTGGTAAGTTGCATTGCGATTCCCAAATCAATTGCATGCTTTTTCGCTGCGAAATTATTGCATTTCAGCACACTGCACATCATCAACCCAACGGTTCCTGCCACTTTGTATGCATACCTTAGCAAATCCTGTTCGCTGCTAATTAATACAGGAGTCCTTTGATCATCGAGCAGACCATCAATTAAAGCAAGCACAACCTCACAATCCAAGTCATAATCTTCGAACAGGGGTGAAAAGTTCTCAAGAACCGGATCTGCTTTGAAATTACCTTTGCTTAATTCGTTGTAAATTACCTGCAGTCTTTCAGGGCCGTTTATGATATCGCCATCTGCCATATCATCTAATAATCTGCAAAATGAATACAGTCTGGCAGCATCATACCCCATCCTTGAACCAAGAAATCTCTTGGCCCAAAAAAAACTCTCTCCATTAGCAGCCAAAACTTGTTCTGGAGTGAGATTTTCATTTGACATTGTCTAGCCCTGATAAAATAGCAATGTAATGTTTGTTATAAGTAATTGTTTCAAATCAGCGTTTTTGAGGGTCTTAGATTCGATGCAAATGTTATCATGGTAGGACTTTTTCGCTGTCATGAAACATATGTCCAGTAATGATAGAAAAGCGGCGGTTATTGGTAGTGGATTTGGTGGAATCGGTGCTGCGATAAGATTGCAAAGTGCTGGCATTAAGACTACAATTTACGAAGCCAGAGACCTCCCTGGAGGGAGAGCATATGTTTACCATGATGACGGGTATACCTTCGATGCAGGTCCAACGGTTGTTACTGCACCGCACACGCTTACTGAATTGTTTGAGCTTTCAGGAAGAAAATTAGAGGATTATATAGAATTGAATGAAGTATCGCCAATGTATCGCTTAATATGGAGTGATGGAGACAGATTCGACTATGTTAGAGACGAGGAAACTATGGTCAAACAAATATCAGAAAGAAGTGAAAAGGATGCAATAGGCTATCAGAAGTTTTTCAATTATGTTGAAAAGGTCTTTGAAAAAGGCTACACAGAATTAGCCGATAGACCATTCCTCAAATTTTCTGATATGTTGGCTGTTTCTCCCTCGTTGATAAAATTGAGAGCTGATAGATCAGTATATTCCACGGTATCTAAATACGTTAAGGATGAACATCTGAGGCAAGCATTGAGTTTTCATTCCCTTTTGGTCGGTGGTAATCCTTTCCAAACTTCGTCAATATACACACTGATTCACTTCCTTGAGAGAGAGTGGGGTGTATTCTTTCCAAAAGGAGGAACTCATGCAATGGTTCGTAGTTTGATTAAATTATTTGAAGAATTGGGAGGAGAAATACGCCTCAATACGCCGGTGAAATCAATTTCTATCGAAGGAAAAAACACCTCAACAAAGCATTTAGTTACTGACAATAATGGCAAGACTGAAGAATTTGACATAGTTGTATCTAACGCAGACATACACCATACTTACAACTCAATATACGGTGGAGTAAAGTCAGCCAAAAAAAGAGCAAAAAAATTAGAAAAAATGGATTGGTCAATGTCATTATTTGTTCTATATTTTGGAACAGATAAGGAATACAAGGATGTCGCACATCACACCATATTGTTCGGTCCCAGATACAAGGGATTGCTCGATGAGATTTTCAAAGGTAGTAAAATTCCAGATGATTTCAGCCTCTACCTACACGTGCCAACTGTAACAGACCCGACACTAGCACCAGAAGGGTGCAGTTCAGCATATGTTCTTGCGCCCGTACCTCACCTAGGAAGAGCGAATGTGGACTGGGATGAAATCGCAGAAGAATATGGTGACAAAATCATTAAAGCTTTGGAAGTAGAGATGCCTGATTTAAGTAAGCATATAGTTACAAGAAGACACATCACTCCTAAGACATTTGAAAATGAACTGGTAGCTTTCAACGGTTCAGCATTCTCAGTAGCTCCAAAGTTGACTCAAAGTGCATATTTTAGACCACCAAATAAAGATCCGTCGATTCCCGGTCTCTATGTCGTTGGAGCAGGAACACACCCTGGAGCAGGTCTACCCGGTGTTCTAAATTCTGCTAAGGCAACTGTAAGGTTGATTTTAGAGGACTACCAAATCAATTAGTCACACTTACCTAAGCCAACACGGAATTCCACCCTTGCTATTGGCTAGTGACCATGCCAACAAACCCGGATCAACATCCAGAGGGTGTGTTTGAGGCCATGATGGTAATACTGTAACACTTGCAACACCTATCACATCGGAATCAACATCTCCATTCTCGACAGCATCAACATCTATTCTTGCTGCACCAAGTTTGAATGTTGAAGTCTCATCGACAAATGTAATCGCACTTCTATACCATCGCATTCCGAGTCTAGTTGTCGAATAGTTACCATTCCAATCCCTAGGAACATTAAGATTGAGGAATATTTCTCCAGCACAGAACGAATCAACAATCGCTTTGTTCGGATCGTCTTTCCACAAGTTTCGTGATTCTTCAGGCCAAGATGAAAGATGAGGTGCATTTACATCAACATGAGGTCTGTTGAGATTTCTTGGGACCTCTGGTAATACTGCCAAAGCAGCTTCAACCAAATGGACGGTTGCATCTATCGAAATTTGCATCCCTTCAGGATCAAATGATGACCAAGAAGATGCAATAGCCGGCATACCATACATCCCTGCCTCTCGAGCAGCGGCAATTGTTCCACTGTGATAGGCATCTTGAGACAGATTTGGTCCTAAGTTAACACCGCTTACGACTAATTTTGGAACAACTCCTGGGACTAATCTCTCAAGCCCTCCATCCAATGCAGCGATAACACAATCACAAGGAGAACCATCTATTGAAAATTGAAACACGTTTTCTCTATTATCATCTCGTCTAGCGATGGCAAGGCCTTTTCCTAATGTGAGTTTCATGCTGACTGCTGAATTGTTCTCTTTTGGTGCAAATACTACGCATTTATGACCTCGGTTATGCAATGCAGTGACTAGGTCCTGCAAACTTTCAGCTTCAATTCCATCATCATTCGTCAGTAATATCCAACTCAATCTCGTCACCTCCCTTTATCACCAGCAGTATTCCTAGAATCAGAATCAGGCCACCAATCCATGTCCACCTACCAGGGATGCTTTCATCAAAAAATAGCCACCCAATCAATGTCCCGATTATTGGTTCTAACGTCACAGCGAATGATATTGTCAGTGGTGGTAGCCAGCGTAGACAAGCGTTTAGACCTGTGTGTCCAACTATACCTGCTAGAAATGCCAATGTAACAAACCATGCAAGTAAATCTGAGGTTAGCCAACCAATAGGCGATGTATTCTCACCTAAGAGTATTGATATTGGAATTAATAATAATGCTCCAATGAGGGTCACAGGCAATGCGTAGACAAAGACTGGCATCCATTTTCTCAAGATTCTGCCAGCAACAATATAACCTACAACTGTAACAGCACCTGCAAATGCTAATAGATCTCCAAATAAAGTGACTTCGCCACTATTTTTAGCATCAAGAAGAGTGATGGCTGCTCCTGTTAACCCAACTAATGCACCGCTTGTCTCCAAGATGTGAGGTCTGCGAATGAGAATTGCTGTCCCAGCAACTATGATTATTGGATGGCTCGTTACGAATAATAATGAATGTGCAATTGAGGTATGATCTAAAGATGTAGTCCATGCTCCAAAATGCGCACATAATGCTACCCCCGAACCTAGAATTATGTATAGAGTGCGCTTTTCAATAAGCTTATTTTTTGAGATTTCATCCATTTGCCTGTATTGATAAATTGCTAGAGGTGCCAACATAATTACTGTTATCTGAAGGCGCCAAGATGCTCTCATGATAGGTGGAATCTCATCTAGATACGATAGGATTGCACCGGCTGAAGATACTCCCAGAACCGCAACAATAAGCAAACCCCACACCAATGGTGGAGCTTTAGCCATCGAATCATCCCTCGACTAATTCAGCGTCTTGGGTTTCAGAACCGCCAATTACTCCAGCCCTCTTGAAAAGGAAGTATATCAGATACCCAATTATTACATTCAGGGCAACGAATCCTGCTAACCTCATGACGTGCCATGCAAAACTCGCTCCGAACTCACCGGGCATTAGAGAATCAATGAACGATAGTATACTGCTCTCTGTTCCAAAGAACGCCTCGCCAGTCAATAGACCAGCGGCAACCATGAACGTTCCAAGTAATATCAAGGCCCTCTTCTTTTCTGCAACAACAGTTCCTTCTTCTTGTTTGATCGCTTCAATTCTAGGTTGTAACTTCTTTTCTTCCCATTTGTCCCTAGCTACACCACCAATAAGCATTGGTAGAGTGTGTGGAACGTCTAGATACATACCCAGTCCAAATGATGTCCCCATTCCCGTAGCCCATTCTACGAAAACACCGAGCAAGAATCCTAGTAGAAGGAGATAGAGATCGCCCTGACCCTCGGCAAATATTACAGAGAATGTAGCAAAAGCATTAGCTTGAGGTGCTATTAGATCAATTCGACCTTGCGCCAATTCATTAGCAAGGAAGATTGCTACACCAGCGCCAATTACAGCACCCGGAACAACACCCATTATGTTACCTTTAGATATGTGATAAGGACGATTTCCAATGTATAAGCTGTTCTTGTAATCCCCAATTACAGTCCCTGACATTGAAATTGCTGAACCGAATACAGTTGTTCCAACTAAACCTAGTAGAACCGCTTCTTGGGTGGTAAGACCTAGTGGCTCTGTAAAATTCAAAAATACTCCAAACAACATTAGTAGGACAATAAATGATGTTCCAGAAACGGGCTCAATCCCTGTTTCACCCATAACTCTTACAGCAATAGCTCCAAGCAAGAATGTTGTTGCAAGCAATATTACAGAAAAGACAATGCTAGCAAGGAAAGGGAAATCTCCTAATTTGAATATGATTATCATAGCGCCAAAAGTTAGCAGCATGAAAATCGGGATGTGAGACAACGGCCACTCATACCACCCTTTTCCTTCCATGTATTCCTTACCGCTTTCTCCTTGGAATGCTCTTGCTATGTCTGCGAAGATGTTAGCAAATGTTTTCCACATCTTTAGCAATCCAAAGATACCACCGCCAACAATTGCTCCAATCGCAATGAATCTTACCGCTTTGCTAAATGCATACATTTGGACTGCTCCCGTTTCATATGGGTATACCTCGGGGTTCATTGCATGCAATGCTGCTGGTAAATCTTGGAGAGGTATGTTTGCACCCAACTGACCCTCGTAAACGGGTACGTTGAAGGCGACTGCTAGTGGTATCAAAAACAACCAGCCAACGATTGTTCCTAAGTTTACAAGGAATGCTACTCTTGTCTTCATAAACCAACCTATTGCGAACATCGAAGGTGTTAGAGCAACACCCACATATGTATACATGAATGGATTGAATACTGTATCTGGATTATAGTGTGCAGGGCCTACTGCTTTACCACCAATGACTTCTCCGGGTTGGTGTATTTTGGCACTTGAATAAAACGACGCGAGGCCGAAAGTATCCCCACTCAATAATTCCGCTATGTAGCTAGTTATTGCTTGGCGTTTGCCATCTAAGTAAACTATTGGATACTCGATAATAAACAAAGCCAACATAGTAATTCCAGTCCAGACACCAATAGTTTTGAGAGAATCCCGTGCATGTTCAACTGCACCCGTACTCACATCACTAGCAATATCTAGCATCTTCAAAGTTGCTTCAAAACCTGGTAACGGTAGAGGATCTTCAACAAGCCAAACCCGCCGGAATATAATGAAATACATTACACCCAAAAATCCTGCAAACATTGAAGCGACTATACCAACAAATGCTAATCGCATTGTCTCACCAGCTCCTAGTGTAATCAATGCACCAGTGGAGATTTCATATTCGGGTTTGGCTGCCAGCAAGAAAATTGCAGGGAATGTGAAAATAAATCCGGTAGAAGCGTGTGTGGCTCCTGTTGTTGCAGAAGTTGCGATGTTTACCTCTGATGGTGACCACTTTAGCGCCATTCCTAATACATAGGCAATATACCAAGCTGCGGATATTGCCAGGCCAAGTTTTAGACCAATGTATGCTGTAACACCAGAGAATATGGCACCAATTCCGATACCAATCATGACTTTTCCTGTATCCCAATGCGATACTTCAAATGCTTCTTCGAGATTTTTTTCCTCAAGATATTGTTCTAATACACCTGTGTTTAGGTTGTTATACATCTCGTCATCAAGCCAAGTCAGAGTACCCTTCTCGATTGCCTTGAGACCCTCAGGGGTTACAGGCTGACGATAAACTGACTTCTTAACACCCATATTGGCACCTCAAACGGAGCTCAATGATCTCGAATAATTTTGTATAGGCCTAAGGCTTCCATCCACATTATTTCCTTTCCTGCCTCAATCTCAAGCTCATCTTCAAGTGGCAGTATCATCATTGAATGGTCACGCATGTTCATTGCGTGAACCTCAGCACCTTCTATGTGGGTAACCATCGCTGTCCCCTTTTCTATAAGTGGAACATTAATTGTATCTGTTACACTTCCTACATGTGAGATTTTTTGTCCAGTGAATATGTCTATCAGTTCCAATCTAGCTTTTGCTGAACCGTGCTTACCTGGTTTTGATTTTGAAATTGAATTTATTTTGTATGCTTTGTCGTCAACGCAGCAATATCTTCCGACTTTTAGTGTCCTAATCTCGACACGGGTTGTTCCTGGCATGTGTCTCCCTCAAACGTAGGCCACAGTTGTGGCTTATGACAATTCCCATAAAACAGACTATTTCTTTAGAGATTACGTATATCGAGTCTTTGTCCATTTTCTCCAATTTCACCTGTAAAAATTGGTATCAATTTTGCAGCTACTTCATCGGGATTACTCAATTCCCCTCCCCTTTTGAATTCGATAAAGTCGTTTAATGCTGGAAATGAATTAATATCTGAATTTCTAATTTCTTCTTGCATTCCAGTATCTACGACACCAGGGGCTACAGCAACAGCAGATATGTTGTGATTTATTCCTTCCTCTGCTAAACACATAGTCCACATATCCAGTCCAGCTTTTGAAACGCAATACGAACTCCACCCATGCACAGCCTTTCTCGAGGCACCACTAGAGATTGTAGTAATTCTAGTTGGCATATTACCACCAATCAGCTTCTGAAGATTACTAGTCAAACTCTGAACGCCGCAAAGATTTACTGAAATTGAGCGATTCCATGAATGAAAATCCGACTCGAATATTCCCCTTACTGGGTGTATTGTCCCTGCATTGTGGATTATCCCTGATAGATGAGAATAGTTTTCAAGAATTATTTCTGCTGATTTATTTATATCATCCAAATTTCCCATATCGCACGCAATACATGTTGACTTAGGATTATATTGCTTGATTTCCATATTTAGGCTTTCAAGTTCATCACTATTCCTAGCAAGCCCAATCAGAACAAAACCTTTCTTTGCCATACCTATTGTGATTGATCTGCCTATTCCTTTTGAAGCCCCAGTTACTAGAAAAACCCTCTCCATAGCATACCGAAGTGAGCTAGATAATTTGTAGTTACTCATCCCATACTCTGAAACCATCTGCATCCGAATACCAATGTCTTCCATCATTATCAAGATACCAGTTAACTCCATTTTCATCATTAGGAAGCCATTCACCCTCAGGTAGCTCTTCCCAGGAAGAGACAAAGTCTGTTCTTATTTGTGACTGAGTTTCCTTCAAAACATCATCTGCCTGATCAATAATCGATTGTTGTTTTTTGGAGCTCTTAACAACTTTTGATTTTCTATGTTTTCCTTTTGGCTTCTTTTTGAGAATGACTGCTATAGCTCCGAATAGTATGAAGATTACACCAGTGGCTGCAATTACTAAAATCAATACCATGTTAGAATCATCATCACTATCCCCTTGACTGGAGGATTTTTGCGCTTCATCCTCAACAATAAGTTGTGTCAGGCAACCTTGATACTGTGAATAAATGAATTCAGAGTATTGATTCGGACATCTATCAGGCTCAGTGGCCCCCAAGACAAAGCTTCCAATTTGCCTAGTTGAATTCCATTCAGGATTATCCCAATTATCACCAAAGCCATCGCCATCCGTGTCATTCCATTGGGTGTTATCTCCATCATTGAAATCGTGAGAGACAGACC
Source organism: Methanobacteriota archaeon (assembly GCA_002710015.1). GTDB lineage: Archaea > Thermoplasmatota > Poseidoniia > Poseidoniales > Poseidoniaceae > MGIIa-K1. The sequence goes on from PAOW01000028.1 coordinate 90,497, forward strand.
AGCCGTCATTGTCTAAATCAACGCAGCCAACCAAGTCATAAATTGAAGAACCTTTTTGGAAGGGACAATCATCACCTTGAAGTCCGTCTGAGTTATCTCCATAACCATCTCCATCGGTGTCCGATACTTGGTCTGGATTTTTATCATCCCAATCATTATCCAAGGTAACTAGGTCTCCGTCTTCGTCTATTTCAGAAGGAGCGCATCCCAAATACGGGTTGAGTTCCGTAGAATTCTCATCTAAATAAGTAGCTGTAAGGACAAGTGAGGTTTGAGTAATTGGTGTATTTATGCACTGATCGATATCATCAGTAAAAGTATCATAGTCTGTATCTCGCTCGGAAGGACCGCAACCATTCTCATCAACCATAGCTAACTCCTCAGTTGAGGTTTCTGGACACCAATCGTAGGATCCCATTGCTGCGTCGTCACCAACGCCGTCACCGTCTGAATCTCTGTATTGTTCAGGATCGTATGGTAAGTCATCGATGCTATCTGCCCATCCATCGCCATCTGAGTCAATGCATCCGAAGATTCCGTTCTTGTATGATGTTCCGATTTCTTCAGGACAATCATCGCCCTCCAAACCGGATTCGTTGTCACCAAACCCATCTAAATCAGTATCAAGCCATTGTGTATTTTCATACGGGAACGCATCAATGTTGTTCCCATAATTGTCCATATCAGTATCTTGCCATTCGCTCGAGTCAACAGGGAATGCATCGTTATCGTCAGACCAACCATCTCCATCTGAATCTAAGCATCCAATTCGATCTTGTGTTGAATTTCCAAACGAATCAATACAGTCATCGGAATTATCTCCATATCCGTCCATATCTGTGTCATTCCACTCGTTAATATCGTCTGGGTGAGTGTCGTTACTGTTACGCCAACCATCTCCATCTGAATCAGGGCATCCCACATATTCCCACGTTGATGTCCCGAAGTCATCGATACAATCATCAATGTCATTTGTATATCCGTCATTATCATCATCCAGTTGATTTTCAGCACAGCCGAAATCATCTACTTCTTCTGAAATATCGGAATCTGGACAAAGATCTTCACCGTCCCAAATGCCATCTCCATCCTCGTCAGGAAGTAAGTGCGACATGTCTACTCCTAATTTTGCCCATGAATAATATAGAGAAAGAGCATCTAATCCAGTAAAGCCCATCTGTTCCCATTTCAATTGACCTAGATCTGTCAACAGAAATTTCATGAAATTCAAATTCCTTGAAAGGTGCTCTGTAGATGTTGCGACTCGCATATCGGTTTGCAACGGCCATTCTCCGCTGCGAGACGCATTAAGCGATGCATTGACCGCATACCCACCATCTGAAATTGCATCCGCAGCACCATGAGTGTAATTATCAACAAGAGGGATAACATGAATTCCATTCGCATTATCTAAAGTGTAAACTAATTCAGTAAAACCGATAGAACCTTCGCCTCCAGAGGCGTTAATACCCTGGGTTATATCTGAGCGGAATTCACCAACAATTGCTCTGTATCTTTGAGACGTTGATGTGTATAGGCTGTCGGTTTGAGCACAGTTTGCGCAAAGGACAGTTTCTTCAAGTATGCTAACATCTGTCATGTTATCCCATCTGTGCGATAATACAATTTCAGTATCCTGACAAGAGCTATGCAAATCAATCCACTCAGGTATATTATTTCCATTGTCGTTGGGAACAATCGAGGACCAAACCAAAGCAGGCATTTCGCCCTCGGTAGTAAGTGTCGATTTTGTTTGACTAGATGTAAGCCATCTAACTTGACCCATAGATAGACCGCCAACTGCTTGTAAACATGCTTCGGTTTCTCCGCCTGCCTTGACCATCAATACTCCTGCGGTTCTTCCATATGGAATCTCAAGTATAGACTCATTTGTGTTCTTACATTCCCACAAGCCATTCACAGAGTGATTAGCATCTTTTTCTGCATACAGTGGACTAACGCCGTTAGTGTATGAGCTCATGTAGTGTTTTGATGAACACATGTCTAAGGTAGTTGAGACTCTATCATACTCCCAAGTCCTAGGAGTTAAGTCGCTAGAGACATAAGTAGATCTCCATGGACTTTCCATCAGTGAAGTGTAATGATCACCATGCACCCTCAAAAACCCATCAGGCACTATGTTCACAGAAAGCCAACCTCTGCGATGGGCAATGGCTAATCGTTCACCGTCAGGACTTAGAGATATCGTATCCACACCACGGTTTTGGTTGTTGTTGCCAAATCCTGAGATAACTCCCAAGCTAGACCATGTCACAGTGTCGAATGCCGTAATTCCATTTGAACCAGAGCGGCTTGCTACGATTGCAGTGCCGCCTCCATCAGAGATCTCAATCTCGTAAATATCCGGTCTACTGGATATATTGACTGTGTTAGTCAATATAGGCCTGTCAGTTGTAAGATCATGGACAAGTATAACTCCTGCATCGCCACCTGAAAGCATGAATCTTCCATCAGGACTTATTTCCAGAGCCCTGACATACTCGGTATTGTTTTGGTTAGTCCATGCTTTAGTCCAATTACTGGTCCAGAACCCGTGTATTTGGGAAAGTGTTGAGAATATTAGCATGCTATCATCAGGAGTAGTATCTATACCTCCAATCCATGATGATTGGAAATAGGTTGGGAATCCTGTCAACATGGTAACCATTGACCAATTTGTCGTTTCAAAAATTACTAATCCGGACGAACCATTGTGAACGAATATGTGGTTTTGGTCATTTGACCACCCAATAGCCCAAATCCACCCTTGAATAGTACCATTACTATTATTCTTCAAATCCGAAATTAAATTACCCGTTGTTGAATCGATAACAACTGCTCCATCCCCTTTGCTAGTAACTGCTAGCATTGTGCCATCAGGAGATAACTCGATATCTCTAACATCACCGACCATAGTGTATAGGTCGGTTATTTTGTTCCCAAGAGAGTCAAAAACAACCACTGTATCTGTTTGGCCACCTCCATAGAATACTGAACCGTTTAAAGCCCATTCAAGAGACTCTGGTTCGCCACCAAGAGGGTCGTAATAGTCGATTGTTTCTTGGATTGAATCTCCCCAATTATGCCTAATTTCCTCTTCAAAATCTGCTAGACCGTTTCCATCAGAATCAGGGCATCCCAGCCCAACAGTTGAAGTTGCATTACCCGCAACAAATTTGCATACATCATCACTGTCTTGGACTCCGTCACCATCTGAGTCCGTTGCTTGAATGGTTGGAAGGAAAATTATCGAGAACATCAAGAGTGCAATAGCAACCGCTCGTCTCATGATTTGGGATATTCTTTCCCATATCAAATGTTACTGTTTCACGAGTAGGAATAGAAGCCTTCACCAGTCTTTCTGCCGAGTTTGCCATCTTTGACCATGTCCAACAATAGTTGGGCAGGTGCATATTTATCATCTTTGAAACCATTATGCAGAACGTTCATGATGTGTAAAACTGTATCATTACCAATCAAATCTGAAAGAGCTAGTGGGCCAATTGGGTGGTTCATACCCAATTTCATTATGCCATCAATCGCTTCAGGCTCGGCAACTCCCTCTTGCAGTGTGAGTATTGCCTCGTTAATCATTGGACAAAGAATTCTATTTGAGACAAATCCAGGCGAATCGTTGCACATAAGAGGGATTTTGCCCATCCTTTCTGCTGCTTCAAGAACTGCATCTGTTACCTCGGTATTAGTTTCGTTTCCATTGATAACTTCAACGAGTTTCATTATGGGCACTGGATTCATGAAATGCATTCCAATCACGTGGTCTGACCTATTAGTAGCAGAAGCTATTTCTGAAATTGAGATTGATGATGTGTTTGTAGCCAATATACAGCCGGGTTTGCAAATTTCATCAAGCTCCTTGAATATTGAAATTTTCAATTCTAGTATTTCAGGAACCGCTTCAACAACAAGGTCAACATCCTTGCAATCTTTTCTATCGGTTGATGTAGATATAAGTGAACGTGCTTTATCTGCATCTTCTTGTGACATACGATCTTTTTTCACTAACTTTGAAAGTGACTTCTTGATAGTCGCTAATCCATTATCTACGAATTTCTGTTCGATATCAATCATAACCACTTCTATTCCAGCACAAGCAGCTACCTGAGTTATACCGTTACCCATCTGTCCTGCTCCTAAAACAGCCATCTTTTCTATTCCCATAGAACAACCTAAGAACACCACGTTCATGATAATTGGCTTCAAATCTTTACATTACTAATCACTAAATTTCTAACTTAACGACAATTGGACATTCCATGCGAGAATGGATGAGACTGAAACAGATACCTAGAACCGGTTGGGTCAGATCTGGCATTAAAGCACCGGAAAGTGTAGCCGCCCATAGTTGGGGCATGGCTGTGCTAGCCATGGAATTATGTCCACCTGAACTCGATAAAACCAAGATTCTTGAATTGTGTTTAGTGCACGACTTACCCGAGATAATAGTGGGAGATTTAACGCCCATGGATGACACCACAAATAAGGTAAAAGATGAGATTGAAGCTATGAAGATTTTAGCACCAAAATGGCTAGAATTATTTCTCGAATATGAGTCCCAAGAAACTCCAGAGTCTAAATTTGTCAAATATGTGGACAAACTGGATATGGCATTGATGGCTAGTCTCTATGAAGAGGAGCATGGCCTTGATTTGAGTGAATTTATATCCTCTGCTCGTGAAGTAATAGGCGAAACTAACTTGAAGTGAATCCTCCACGGCGACCCACCACAGTCCTGTAGTGTAGTGGTCCATCATCTCGGGTTTTGGTCCCGGGGACGTCGGTTCGACTCCGACCAGGACTATC
>PAOW01000029.1 GCA_002710015.1 Methanobacteriota archaeon
CCACATGATAATGATTCTTCAGTAATGACTTGGCAAGGAGAATACACAATTCCTGTAACCTCTACTGGAGGAGTATATGGGGCGAAAATATTCGTTGAGGATAGTGGAAGATACGCTGCTGACGACCCAACCCAATCAAGAGAAATTTTCAGAAATGAAGTGGAAAAAGTGCTGAGAGCAATTGATACTGCATGGGACGCTGCTAACCCACTCGGCGAAATCGCAGATGAATTTGCAGAATTGGAAACTAAAGGAACATCAAATGGAGATTGGTCCAGCTTTGTTGCCGTTGCAACAGATGGAAGTGGTGCTGGAGGAAGCAGACAACTATGGAATGCAATGCTTGATGCTGGACACAATCAGTATAACCTCTCAGCAGGTTCTAACTTCCTCGAAGCCCTAATGATAATGTTGGACTCAGATGATGCTGATGCTGGTTTACAATTTGTGATTGGTTTAATGACATACTTGGATGAGATGGCTCTCCCAAGGGCATTCCACGAGTTTGATGAATTATCAGAATACATACGAACATTTGACGCAATTGAGAACTTCACAAGATTCGAAGGAACAGGAGATTTTGAAGCTGCATACAACGCATTGACGGGTAGCAATGAATGGAGCAACATGACAACTGCTCTTGATAATTTAGCTGAGAATACCAAGCCTTTCGAGTCTGCCCAAATTCTGATGAGAAACATCGCACTACTCTCTGTTTCAAATCATCCTGAGGATATAGCAAGCGGCTTAGCAGCTTGGGCAGGCCCATTATTCGAAGGAGATTTTGAAAACATGACACCATTCCAAAAATTCGTTTTGCGATTTGCAGAGATGGCTGGAGAATTAAACATGGAAACCGACAGTCAAGACTTTGATGGAGACGAAATTCCTGACTCGATCCGCTGGCAATACGAGTATTTGCTAGACACATCAGAAGGACAAGCATGGACCGCTAGAATGCAGAATGATGCTCCTTATGTTAACGATGCTTTTGATGACTTTAACACGCTACCTGAAGACATTTTGAAGATTGTAATTGACTCAACTGAAGACCCAATATGGGAAAGCACTGGTGAAGTTCTTGCTGATTTTGGCTCTTGGATGAACAACGCAACCAGAGCTGATTTCTACGCTGAGTGGCCCAACTATGACGAGGAAGACGACGAATACGAAGAAGGTGATGAGTCTGACTCTGATTCAGGACCTGAGCCAGTTATCTTTGACAATCTATTCCCAATGATGACCACGGAATACGATACTCATCTTTTAGAGGTCGGAATAGAATTGAGATTTGATGAATCAGATGAGTGTGAGGGGCATACAAGCTCCATCACTGAAAATACAGTGTTTAGTATTACAATGACAAATGATAGAGGATACCAAGTCAGCAGTGAATTAACAAAGGCCAGTCAATGGAGTGACCAGTATATCGGTCTCCTTCTCGCACCCGAGATTGAGGCTACAACTTGGACACTATCTCAGCCGCTTGAAGGTTACACAAATTGCGATATTTCTAGAGCCGAACTAGAGGTCGAGAGGAGTCTGAGGCCATCGATGTTAGAGTCAATGGTGATTGAAAATAATGATGAAATTTTCATGGTCTCTGCAATCGGAGTATTGGTAGATCAGGCAGAAACTGCCCAGGTAGGACAACCTTACACTGTTACATCGCAAACGTATGATTCAGCGGGAATTATTTCAAATGCAGAAGCTGATATTGCAATACTGAGATTATCTCCACAATTAGGACAATCCGCAGTTGAATCACTACAACCACAAGGGGATCACGATGTGTCCGCAATCTATCCAAACGATTTGCAAGGGACCTACACTGGCCAAGATTTGGATGGTGATATGACAATTGAGATAATGACGATGGGAGAGTATAATGACGATGAGTATCGCCGAAACCACCCTCAAGCTTACTACTTCGAAAACATACAAATAAACTCTAATGGCCCTAATTGGGATGCAAGTAATTATCTCCCTAACGAGCGAGGTCTAGCAGATATTGTAATCTCGGGAACAAATACTGATGGTATTGAGTTCACTGAAATTATCCAGATGCCACTACCAGGTAGTTTGGGTTGTGCAAGAACATCCGGTAACTCAAACGGACAATCTATTGATATTGGTTATGATTACAATTCATTTGGAGCGGAAACCGATAACGGTGATTATTATGAGTATTACAAACCCAATCTAGACAGTGTCAGCGTTTCTTGGGGTGATGGGACGTCAACAGAATACGATGTTGACAGCTCGGATGACAACCCGGGTGGATGGAATAATCATTTCTACCAGGATTCCGGAGAATATTACATATCAGTTGAATTCCAAGACGAATTTGGAACCACTCATACAGATTACATAAGATACAACACGGACTCTGGTTTCTGGGTAGACGACTCCGAAAGTGAGGAAGGTGGTTATTGGACAGGTTGGAAAGACGGTAGCGATTGCTGGTTGGAGAGTGACAGCCAAAGTACTCCATCTCCTCAAATCATTGATAATTTCATTACAAATGGACCTTTTGAAGTGATAACTGAACAAGTAATGAATGTGGATTCAAATGGTATAGCATCCCTAACCTTCGTGCCAAACCATCCCGGTGTCTACTTGACGATTGCTCAATCTGAGGGCACACTCGATAATGGAGATATTAGGACAGGAATTGGTCTAAGTTTCGCTTACATTACCAATGGGGAACTATCGATATCTGGCATGGAACAGTTAACAACATTTGCAGGATTACCGGTTTACATTGCAGAATCAGACAATAACGGACTGAATACCATCACAATAACTCCAAACGGCATCTCACATGACAACTTCAATGCAACAATTGGTATTGCGCCAATAAAATTAGAAGTTCCATTCCCAGATATTGATTGGGATAGCATTTCAGATGAACAAACGTTTAGTGTTGAATTCCAAAGTGGTGACACCTCTAGAAATCAGGAATTAAGGTTCGAAGCTCCTATTTCCCTCATGGGAATTGCTGTTCCAAATCCAAACAGTGAGATTATGGCTGAGGCTATCCATATTGGTATCGTTCTAAACGACCCAAGCCAGTTGGACATGATGGGTTCACTTGGGCCGGGACAGACCACAAATATTGCTCTAAATTCAGATGATGGAGAAGCAAGTAGGATATTTGCTGTAGCGGTTCCAAAACTAGGATTTGACCCTGCTAGTATCGACTTTGCATCTTTTACTTCGCTAATTTATGATGGAATTCGCGAAGATGTTGGATGGGTAGCTGAAGATAGAAGATCATCAGCCGTATGTGAGTATGTAGATTACAACTCTTATCAAGGAATGAATGAAAACCTTGACCTTGAAATTATGTTAAGACAAGATTACAATAACGAATTCCGAATAATGGACGATATCATTGACGCAAGTAATGCAATCCTCATGGATTCCGAGGGTAATGAAATAGAATCTGAGTATGGTTGGAATGAAGAATATCCTGGTTCTCAATACATGAAAGCTCTGTTTAGAGTCAGTGAAGGAGACTATGAGTTACACACTGGAACCGATGTAAACTCCCAATTCGAACTGGAGGTTTATTCTGGGGAATACCGAGGAGAAGAAAACTGTGAAGGAGACCAAAATCTAGACCAAGATGACGCTTTTGAACTGTTTGATGACTTCTTTGGAGATGTTAACTCAATAGCTTGGGGACTTGGTAGTAGCGCGGATTTAACATTACCACACTTGGCTTCTCCAACCAGTAACTACACAGTGGTTGCCTTCGTTCAAAAAGGAAGTGGAGATTCTGCTACAATTCATGCTGCGATAGGATCGCAAATCGCTGAGCCAAATCCAGAACCTCTAGTTATGAAAAACCTAACAATCGAATATCTACCAGAGAATCCTTCTGCTGGGGACACGATTCTGCTAACAGTCGTAGAAGAAGAAACCGAAATTCCAGTTGATCTCTTGTCTGTCGTTGTTATTGAAGACGGATTTACCATTGGTAGTTCTCTAACTGATAGCAATGGTCAGACAGCATTCATACTTGAGGAAGGAACTTATCTGATTCGAGCATCTGGTGGAATGTATAACCCCGTTGAATTTACAATTACATTATCCCAAGATGGAAGTGAAATTGAAGAAACACTGGACACAGATGGAGACGGAATTCCAGATACGTTGGACTTTGATGATGACAATGATGGTGTTGATGACATCTATGATTTATGCCCAGAAACACCACTCGGAGACATAGTGGATGCGGATGGTTGTACAACCGAATCCAATAACGGTAATGGAGGAGGCTCGGATGTTGTAAACGGCTGCACTGATTCTACCGCCAATAATTACAACCCACTGGCAACAGAGGATGACGGATCTTGCGATTATGACAGCGAAGAAGTTCTTGGATGCACAGACTCAGCCGCTTCTAACTTCAATGAACTGGCCACTGAAGACGATAATTCGTGTATACTGTCGCAAGATGAGGACTCTGAAGAAAAGACCACCTCTGACTCATCTGAAAACAAAATACTTGGATTAGAGCCTGTAACATTTGGAGTCATAGTTGGAATCATTGCTTTGATTGTTGTAGGCGCAGCAATGTTCGTTAGAAGGGGCTCCAGTGAGGAAGATGATTGGTATCAAGAAGAGGCACTTTTCAGTGAGGATGTATACAAAACTACTCCAGCTGGCTTTGCATCTGCTCCTCCATCTAATCCGCCACCGAACCACAGAGGTAGAATGCAAGATGGTTACGAGGTTTCCGAATATCCTGAAGGAAGTGGAAACTGGTGGTGGAAGGACGCTGATACAGGAAGATGGAATGAGTGGAAGTAACTGATACGATAAATCTCAAAACCATCTTGAGGAAATGTCATGGACACCAAGAATACCAAAATCGGCATTACAATGTCGTTGGTTTTCTTCGCCCTAATGTCGCTATTGATGCCTGTTGACCTTGTGCTAAACACTGATGCTGTGTTTGAAGATCCAGCAAAAGAGAGAATTAAGGAAGAAGGCTTAGTTGGAAATAAAACCAGTCAATTGATATTGAAAATAAAGCATGACGATGACCGCTCTGTTAGTAGCGACTTTACTATTTTTTCAAAACTATTAGAGTTAGAAAAGGAACTCATTGATGGTAGTAATGAACTGACATCTTGGGATTATGACGATGTTCGAGTAGACAAGATAGAAACCCCGTTCTCATCATGGTCTAAGGCATTTGAGTCTAGAAATAGAAGTGTAGAAAATGCCTCAAAATGGGGTGATCTACTCAGCCCTGTAATTGAAGGAGGATGGTGTGGAGAAAACGCAACCATCGAAGAAACGGATGCTTTCAAAACCACTATGCTACTGCTTCCTAAAAATTCTGATTACCACATAGCATGTCCTGCTTTTCCCGGAGCGAGTGAACTAGCACCCCCTGATTCAAAGGAAATCATTTGGCTTGTCTGGCTTGATAGAACAGACCCAGAGGGTAAAGTAACCGATTGGAATAAATTGAGCCTGTGGGCGGAAAAAGCCAGTGATAATACCGAATTTGAAATCGATGCTGTTGGCGTTAACATGCTGTTCCAGAAATCAAAGAATATTGCTGAGGATGATTTAATCTCAGTTGTTATACCCTCTGGCTTTATTTTAATCCTAGTGATGTATCTGATAATACGCGACTTGAAGGTTTGTGCAGCAACATTAGGTAGTGTTGGTCTGGTTATAGCGGCAGAGATTGGCATATTTTCACTACTAGACCTCCAAATATCAATTATCGATGCTGTTGCATTTCCTATAATATTAGCAGTGGCTGTTGACGGAGCATTTTGGTATTGCAAATCCTCTAGAAGCAGAGAAGAGGTGAGATCTTTACTACTCTTAGCGCTTGTAACGACATTAGCTGCTGTATCATTATCATTATTTTCGATAATCAAAGCTCAAAGTTCCTTGGCGTTAATGATGATTGTAGGAATTTTCCTTGACTGGCTGATAACCAGATATGTCTTGGAAGACTTTTACATGAGCAAGAGAGAGAATCATGGACCACCACCCCGAATTACCTACAAACAAAGCAATGATGCAAAGCGGTGGGGATGGCCTGTAGCATTGATGATGTTGTCTATTATCGCGTTAATTTCTCCTCCTGGTGTAGAGGTATTTGACATCAATCAGTTCCTTCCAGAGGATGATCCCTCCCTTGCGGAATTTGAAGTATTGCAAGATGAATACCTAATTGCTTCAAGCACTGTTACTTGGATTATAGTTGAGGTCGATGGGGATTCTCATGAAGATTATCTTAAAGTTGTAAATTTACAAAAACAAATTGGCCATCACAATAGTGTAATTTCGTTTGAAACTGGGATTCAAGAAACTCCGCTAGTAATGGGCATATCATATGCAGGGGAATCTCAGAATGATTCAACTTTGAATAGTGTTTCAAATCAAAATGGTGGCACGCAAATTCTTGAGGATCACAGGCTACAAACCTCTGGCGAAACTACTGGTTTCATCATCGCAGCATTCATCGATGGCAGCAACTCAGACGCTGCCTTAGAATTTTTAGACGATGTCTTATTGCTGCTTGAAGAAACTGATAATGAAGGCATTGTTGGGGGCGAATTGATTACAGGTGCGTCACTTGCCAATGACTTTGATGATTCAAGAATTATGCAGATATTTGGCGCTGGTATCGCTGTTCTAATTATCGCTTTAGTAGTTACAAAGTCAGGTTCTAGGTCATTGAGAATTGCAATCGGAACTATCGCAATTGGTGCAGCAGTTGATGGTTGTGCAAGCCTGATAGGAGAACGAGGTGTATCAACAGCACCAGCGGTTTTACTTGGCATGGGTTTTGCCGCAGACTATCTATCTCATGCAAGTGCTGAGCATAGGGAGACCAAACATGATAGGTTTGCAAGATGGGGAGCCGCAATCACGTCTATGTCTGTGTTCTTCTTGTTATCTTTCGCACAATTTCCACCAGCAAGGCAAACCGGACAATTACTTGCAATCAGTATTGCAATGTCGGTAATTCTAGCCTCATGTCTAGCATATTTAGGACATTATTACAGCATAAACGATTCAGAGGAATAGAATCAATCACTGGATTCCTCATTATCAATTTCATCCGCTAAGATTGCCACCTGAATTTCCTCTTTTGGATTACGCATTGTGTATCCAATTCCCGCAGCGACAAGTATGACTAGGAGCAATATGAGACTCATAACCAGCGGATTTTGAGTGAAGATTTCACCAAGAGTAGAAAATAGCCCACCACTTTCCTCGTTAGTTGAATCAACCTTAGGCTCTATCAGCAACACAACGGTTTGCTGATCGTAAGCATCTCGTGTGAATGTGAGCATACCATCCATCATTGGATTGTATGTTTCAGATGGAGGAGCAGGGTTGAGATCTGAATAGAAATCTGGACGCTGTTCAAAGTCTACATTTACCGGCTGTGATAAATCGAATGTAAGCATAACATCTACCGTATATGGAACCCTTGATTCGAAGAATTCAATATCTTCCAAGAATCCAAACAACGTTACTGCTTGCCCTGTAATATCAAATTCAGCCCACTGGCCCCAGTGAGATGAGTCTACATCAATATCGTAATACCAAGAGCTTGCTTGCCTTACGCCGGCACCTTGTGCATCATTACTACCATCTTCTCCCAAATCTATCGATAGTTGCAAAGCTCCTGCCTGTAATGTATCTACATCCCACTCTGTTGCTGTGAATGTTGCCTCAAGACGGGTAGTTCCGTTTGGTATCCAAACAAAATGTGAGTCCTCAGTATAGTATACTGCTCCTGTTTGGCCGTTGTTGAAATGATTCCAGTCACCCTTCCAAGAGTGTCTTGCTCTATCTGTGTTCACTGGTATTGTCACTTCGCTCATCATATTCTCATAAATCGCATAAGCGTCCCAGACATTGTATTCAGGGTGGTCAACAAAACCATCTGAATCTTGGTCTCTCATCAGCTCTAATGTCCTTGCAAGAGCGACAGCTGCATCTGTGTCAGTTAGGCCGTGACCTACTCTCCAGTCATGGCATTTACCTGTTGCACTCCGATAACAAATATCGGGTATGTCACTGCAACTATCCTCACTATTTCCGTCCTCACACGAATTGCCCATGCCCTCGTAACGGGCGGTAAGCTCAAGAATTAGTTCAACTTCGTGAATCCTGCTGTAATTAGCGGAATCCCAATCCTCATACTGACCGTATGCTGCTGTACCGTCTCCACCGACCAAACTTGAGCCAAAATCGTGGTCGTCCCTGTGGTAATTTGCCACACCTAGAGATGGTGCAACATCCAGTAACAATCCGGCCATACCTCCAACATGAGGAGTAGCCATTGATGTGCCAGAAATTGACATGTAATACAGATCACCTTGGGTTCTGGTAGATGCATCAATTGCAGTAGCTCTCGGTGCAGTAGCCCATATGTCTCTTCCCGGAGCGCCAACGTCTGGCCATGTGTGTTGTTGATTCATACATCCTCTTGAGGAGAATGAGGTAACTGCTGTACCATCATGAGTAAGTGCAGCGACTGATATCGCTGAAGGAGTATTAGCATAGACGTTCGTTCGCAAATCTCCTGAGCACTCACTACCAGAGCCTCCTGAGTTGGATGCGGCAAATATTACGGCAACTCCATTATCGAAAGTTAACATGTCTGTTAACTGGGCAATCACGCCGTTTGGATCATAATCACCATCAGTTCCCCAAGAGTTTGATACCACTCTTACATGATGCGGATTTTGTCCTGGGACTGAGTTAGCATATGTCCATTCCAGTCCTTGTTCTGCTGCGAATATTGATGCTCCATCCCCTGTTCCAAGGGCAACTAGTTGACCGCCTTTAGCAACACCAGCTCTTCTTCCTCCAGATGCATCTCCGTTCCCTGCAATCGTGCCTCCAACGTGTGTTCCGTGACCCGAACTAGTATCGGAATTTCTCGTTTCTGACCATGTAACACCATTGAATTTAGCGGAATAAATCACCTTTTCCCCAGTCCATGGTTCAAGATAATCAAAGTCTGGATGTCCTGCGTCCACGCCTGTATCTAAGTCAACAACGGCTGTTCCGTCTCCATCCCACTCCGAAAAAGATAGGTCCACATCCCTTTGAATTTCTCCAGAGGGTGTTACTATTACTCGGTCCCAAGCATCTGTTGCTCTAACTACGTGTGTAGTCTCATGCATCATTATTCCCGGATCGGTTTGAGTTCCACCCCACTCTTGAGGGAGGTAGAAGAAATCCAGCGGTTTATCCAATTCAAGATATTCTACTCTATCCCAAGTAGAGATTTTTCTTATTGTCGAGACTGATGCTTCAATTAATCCACCATCAACCAGTGGCGCATCTCCCAATATTGTTGCTCCCAGAGATTCAAAATATGCTCTATCAGTATCCGTTACTGGGCTGTTTAATTGGTATATCACAGGTAAGATTTCGTCTTCATTGCTTGCAGAAATTTCTGCTACCAAATCTTGGTTCATTTTATTAGCATCACCTATGCTATTGACAGAGTCGGCTAAGGGAGAAGCTATGGCTCCAAACATTAACATCTGTAGCATTATTGCTGTCAGGATTGAGGCCCTTCTCACAGGTGTCATAATTCGACCAAAAACAATTGTGATATAATCATGATGGAGTGTTGGTCTGTCGACTAGATAGGACTTCGATTATTGATTAATGCACGCTAAATTCTATAACAATAACAAAATGCTTGGTCCTTTTGCTATACACTATGAAAAAGTCTGCCACAGTTTCCGAACTTTCAGACTTGAATGAAACCTTTGTCTCAACATTTAGTGGAAAAGACACACCTGGTAAGGCCGGAAAAGGACTTCTCATACTAACATGCATGGATTCCAGAATCATACCTCATGAAATATTTGGATTGAAAATTGGAGATGTAAAGGTAATCAGGAATGCGGGAGGTCAACTCAATCCTGAGGTTGAAAACGACATTGTTCTCGCAAGCTATCTGCTAAACTGTGAGCGCATTGTAATAATGCCACATACAAAGTGCGCAATGGCAAGTTTGCCACTGGTTGATGTGCAAAATACTCTTGCTGATCTTTCGAAAAAGGACTTTTCTAATTTCACCCCAAGAATGATTGATGATGCCCAAGAGAAACTAAAATCTGATGTAGATTCTCTAAAAAACAATCCATTGCTGAAAGAAGGTGTTGAAGTCTACGGCGCTATCTACGATGTAGATACGGGTAAAGTCAATTGGATCGATTGACATGATGATTAAATACATCTCCCAGATGGTTTATGGAGTATTTTGTATTGTAACTGCCATGTATATACTGCGTAGAGAAAAACTCAAGCAAGAAGAACCCAAATCTGGAAATGTTGACAACTCAAACTCGCTTGACAATTACAAAGATTTCTTTATCTCATATTTGCTAGGACCTTTGGTCATAATAATCGGTCTTCTCCTATTTTTATAACATTGAATTAAATCAAAATTTCCCGTCATAAAACAAGCCTCGAGAATTGTACGGATATATGTTCAGAGGCGATATTTGTTAGAATGTATTTGTCGCTTGACAATTAAGTATTGATGATTGGGCTAATTTATTTCAAAGAATCACCAACATTCAAGTGGCATCAGAATTACGCTTGTATATGGTAGAAGTCCCACCCGTTGGAAAACGAGTCATGCTAAAGGTGGATGGTCCTGCCGGGAAAACGTCTCATGAAGGCGTGGTTTTGCCAAGTGCTGCTGAAGCACACGTTACTCTAAAATTACAAAATGGATACAATGTGAGTTACCCATTAGAAATGATTGATTCATTCGAAGACATCGAAGAACAAAAGACTACCAACTCGGCCTCAGCCTCAGCCATTGAACAAAATACCAGTTTACCAAAAGTAACAATCATCCATACCGGTGGCACAATTGCATCCAAAGTGGATTACAATACTGGTGCTGTAATTGCAAGATTCGAGCCTGAAGAACTGCTTGCTAGCGTGCCAGAAATTTTGGATATTGCAAATATTGATTCAGTAAAAATTGGAAACATGTGGTCTGATGATATTAGACCCCAACATTGGAACGCTATGATTGATGCTTGTGTAGCTGCCTTTGATTCTGGCTCGGTTGGTGTAGTTATCACTCACGGAACTGACACGCTACACATCAGTGCTGCTGCACTTGCATTTGCATTTGCTGGAGAAGGTTCTAGGCCTGCGGGCAGGATAGTCTTCACCGGTTCCCAGAGATCATCTGATAGAGCATCGTCTGATGCGAGTGAAAATCTGCTATCTGCGGTTTACTGGGCTGCAAGAGGCCCTGCTGTTACGGGGGAGGCAGACGCCGCTGTCACAGTAATGCATGCCAGTTCTGGCGATGGTATCTGTGCTGTCTCACCAGGTCTGAGTGTCCGAAAAATGCACTCTACTAGGAGAGATGCATTCAAGACTATCAATGCTGAGGTATTAGGTGAGATTCGTATTACAAAAGATGGATTGTCTCATACCACGACAATTGGAGACCAGATTAGAGATGTTTCAACTCCAACGAAATATGACCCATCTGTGAGAATTGCTCAGTTTATTTCTGGCCCACACCTACATGCTGATTTGCTGAAAGCAGCAGAAGATTCGGGTTATTCTGCTATCGTGATTCACGGAACGGGATTAGGACATCTACCAATTGAAAACCCGATGGGAGATGCTCCGGAGAACGACGAAATTGCTAAGTTTTTGACTCAGACTAAAATTCCAGTAATTGTTGCAAACCAATGCATAAACGGCCCCGTTGATATGAACGTATATTCTAAAGGAAGACAGCAACAAGAGATGGGTGTATTAGGACATGGTTCAACATCATCACCGGAGGCGTTGATGGTCAAGATTCACTGGGCACTTTCAAACGATAAGGATCTAACCGTTCTATCTCAAAATCTGTGCGGAGAAAATATCTCCACACTAATGAAATGACCGCTTTAATGAATAACCGAAACGGTCTGGAGTTAGATATGTCGAAAGATTCGAGTGATTCACTCGAGGATTTGAGATATAGGCGTGAACTTGCGCTTATGGGTGGAGGAATCAAGCGACAGGAAAGCATTCGAATCTCTGGTAGAGGAACTGCTAGAGATCGAATAAGATTACTATTAGATGAGAATTCATTTGTCGAACTAGACACATTCCTTACACACAGAACAACTGATTATGACATGTTCATGCACGAGACATTGGGTGATGGAGTTGTATGTGGTCACGGGACTATAAATGGGCGAAGAATATACTGCTTTGCTCAAGATTTCTCAGTTCACGGAGGTTCCATGGGAGAAATGCATGCAAAGAAAATTTCGAAGGTTGTCGAGATGGCTGAGCGCTCAAAGGTTCCTATTGTTGGAATATGGGACGGAGGAGGTCAGCGTGCCCAAGATGGAATTGCAGCTTTGGGAGGAACTGGAGAATTGTTGGACAGATTAGTCCAGTGCTCTGGAAGAATCCCAATGGTATCCCTTGTTCTAGGTCCAGTAGTTGGAGTATCTGCGCTCGGTGCAGGACTGGCAGATTTCACAATACTTGGTAGTGATCATGGACAATTGTTTATGTCATCTCCTCTCGAAACTCCCGAATGTATTAGTGGTGAGGTGGATGCTGCTGGTCTAGGTGGTGCTGAGCTGCATGCAAGCCGTTCAGGAGTTGCTTGCCTTGTTGCAGATGATGAGGAAGAAGCATGTGCATTAGCCGCTGATATACTTTCATACCTGCCAGATAACAACGAGTCTAACCCACCAATAGAGCCGACAGGTGACGATGTAAATCGTCTGAACCCAGAATTAGCGACGTTGGTGCCAGATAATCCAAACAAGCCATATGATATGGTTCGAGTAATCGAAGAAATTGTTGATGATAACATATTCATGGAATTATTTGATTCCTATGCAGAAAATATCCTCATTGGTTTTGCAAGATTAGATGGTAAAACTGTTGGAATCGTCGGCAATCAGCCAAAGGTGTTGGCAGGTTGCCTCGATATTGATGCTTCTATCAAAGCTGCTAGGTTCATTAGAACGTGTGATGCATTCAATATCCCGCTCGTGACCTTTGAGGATGTCCCTGGATTTTTGCCCGGTGTTGTGCAAGAATGGGGCGGGATTATTCGTCATGGTGCAAAGTTGCTATTTGCCTATGCAGAAGCCACAGTTCCTAAGTTAACATTAGTGACAAGAAAAGCATACGGAGGAGCGTATCTCGCCATGAGTTGCAAACATCTTCAATCGGATTACAACATAGCATGGCCGACTGCAGAACTTGCGGTTATGGGTGCAGAGGGTGCTGTAAACATCATCCATAGAAGAGAGATTGCAGCTGCTGAAGATGACAAGAAAGAAGACACTAGAAACAAACTTGTCGACGAATACAAATCCAAATTCGGAGACCCGTATGTTGCTGCGAGAAACGGCTGGCTAGATGATGTGATTGAACCAGAGGAAAGTCGACTACGACTGATTAGAGCATTGAGGATTTTGTATTCTAAAAGAGAATGGTCTCCACCTAAGAAACATGGAAACATTCCACTATAATCACTCTCTTCTAGATTGTGCTAAGTATACGATTAGAAGAATCGCAACTAATGCTAGTCCAATAGGTAGAATCCAGTCACTGACCTCTGTATCGGACTCAGAATCGTCTAAGGTGCTCTTTGCTTCGGTTATCTCCAATTGCTGTGATACAACGTTGGACCAGACTTGGGCATTGGAATCCCAAACTTTCACTTCTAAGGAGTAAACCCCTTTGTCAACATCTTCAATATATGTTGCACATGTGAGAAGGGTTTGCCCACTACAGTCTGTCGATATCTGATTTACTGGTGCAACTTGTGGTTCCTCATTTGCACTATCAAGAGTCACTGATTTGAGGAGGCCGACGTCTCCATCAGAATCTGAAATTGTCCAGATAAGAGAAACCCGATTTGAATCTACTTGAACCATAGATAGGGATACGGTTGGTAAGTCGGGGACAGATTCAGTCGTTATGATAATCTTCATTTCACTATAACTACCACCATCTGTAACATTAACAATAAATTCACTAACGCCGTTCATGTTTGGTAGTCCAGTAATGATTAATTTGCTATCATCAAGAGATGTGTCGACAATCTCAGACTCCCCGGTTAAAGAATACACCAAATCATCACCATCAACGTCTATGGTAAAATTACTAAGCTCTAATACTAAATTTGAATCTTCAAGCATATCTACATCGGTTTGGGATTTGGAGAACTCCACCGAATCATCCACAGGCTCGATATTGATTGGAACTGTTACGGTAATTGGTGTTGTATTGCCATCTGAAACAAGAATTTCAACCAACTCTCCTCCATTCCAATGCGATTGAGGATCTATCAGAATTGATGAAGGAATTGAGGTGTCAATCCTCAAACCTACATAGTCCCTTGCTACCACCGATACAAGAGACTCACCCTCAGGGTCTGTAACATAGTCATTCAAATCAAACATTATGTTATCCCCATCCTCAATAGACTGAAATTGAGGTATTGTCTCAAACTGATACACGGGGTCATCTATTGGAAGAACCGTTACATTGACTGTAATATTTGCAGAATCATCCCCCGCAGCTAATGTAATATTCATCTGAACAGTTCCATCCCACTCTTGGTCAGCAACATGAGATATTTCTAGTTCTGAAAGGCTATTGCTGAGACCCAACCTTTGCTCATCGCCAAATATCTGAGCATCCGTGAACAAAACTTCCTCTCCGTCAGGATCCGTTGCAAAATCTCCGGGGTATACCACAACCGAGGAATGTTGGTCGATATATACCTCATTTAATGGCTGTGAGATTTCTAAAGGAAGTCCTACTCTCTGAATTGAAATTTCCGTCCAATCTGAAAATGAGTAATCAGAAATCCTCAATTCAATTTTAGCCATTCCCGGAGACAGAAGTGTGCCATTTATGTCACACGATGCAACTCCATTTTGTAACCCTCCAAGGATTATGTCACCATCTGGGAGCAAACAAGAGACGTTTCCAAAGGCGATATCGCCGTTGCGGAGGGTGACGTTTGAACTAACTGTAAATGTTTGATTCAAAGTAACATTTTCCAATGAGCTTTTGGTATCTACCATCAAATAAAGGCGAGAACGATCCAGATCTTCATCAATGTAGGATTCATCGTCAGCAGATACAGATTTATCCTCTCTATTGAATGCAGATTGATATGCAGAATCATCTCCTCGCAGTGTCAAATTTAGGTATGGTATTATGTGAGCTAAAGCGTGGTCTTGTTGACCTTCTCTACCCATTGTGGAGTCACCATCAACTAGCCTCTCAAAGAAGGTATCACTCTCTTGATATCCAACGTGGTTTGCACCAAGAGGATACATAATTTGCCATGCCCCCGGCCAATTTTGCAAATATGAGTAAACGTTTTCACTAGCTGGTGCTATATCATCAGTAGTACCGGTAAGAAATAGTGCAGAGGATGGACGGGGTAGAATTACAGACCCTGTGTAATCGGTTTCAGAGCCATCCAGTCCTAGGCCGAACAGGCCGTCTATTTCATACAGACCTGTTTTGAGTAGTTCTGCTGCTGTATGTGCCCCAGTACCATGACCTCCAAGAGATATATGGTCTAATGCGAACATGCTTTGAGAGTCGGGAACCAAGGATTCTTCACCACTATTCCATACCGAAAGTTGATTCAGAATGGATTCTAATTTTACACCATCTTGAACTACCAATACAATGTAGCCCCATTTGGACAATCCATCCTGAAGCCATTCGTATTGATCTGTGTCCTCACCATCATCACCCATAAAAATCACAATCGCAAAAGGCCCATTTTGTGCCATGTTTATGCCCTCACCGTTTGCAACTGATGGATATGATATGCGGTATTCTCCGATCTCCTCTGTAAAATCAGATTGCCATCCAACAAACCCTGAATTGATGTTTTGTGTTGGAAAATCCTCCGCTACCACTATTGGTAAAAGCAGCAATGCTATTGCAAAAATGACTTTTTTCAACTTAAATGCACCTCGACAGCAGTTAGTCTTGTCATGAGAAGAGAAAGTGAAGGAAGTTCATTAGAATATTCAGGAGCCCATAATGAAGCCCATGACATAAGGTGTTGTGCACACAAAAACCATCTCCCGTCAGGCTTAGTAGATAAGTATTCAATTCTAGAATCAAAATCTCCTTCCATTTTCTTATACCGAACAGAAATGTCTCCTTCATCGCTATCAAAGTCGACTGTGAAATCATGTGAATCCTCACACAATGACCACGGCCCATCCTCATCCAATGCTCTCTTACCACCAAGTTGTTTCACTTGCCCACCTCCTTGTGTCCATGCTGAAGCAACCGAGCGTGCTGCACCACCTCCACCCGTGATTCCAATCACGCCGCTGGTAGGATAGCCAAAAGCTTCGGCAACAATTCTCATACCCTGTCCATCGGTTGATGCTGCCCACCAAGAGTGACCATCCCATCTAAGGGTATTTACTGAACGTATCTCCATAGCATTGTCAACACATTTCACCGCAGCTGCTGACAATTGATGCTTGAGTGGTGAAGTTAGAGAGATCCAGACTTCATCATCATGGTATGGATGTTTTTTTGATTTTACCCTAGGTAATCCTGTATTTGGTAGTCTACTATCTGCATCAACATACTCCATGCTAGCGTTTACAGCCCTATCCAATAGAGCATTCGCTCGGAACTTACCCAAAGGTGAATTGACATATTCCCAATCTGGTGGTGAAGGGAGTGCACCCGCATAACCCCATGCAAGAGCGTTTTCAACTCCTTCAGTAGGAATCACTACCACTCCTTTTAATCCTGGAAGTTTTACTCCTTTTTTTCTAGAGAGATGGGCATGAACTAGTGCAGTTAGGACGGGAGACAAAGAGTGGGTTATTGGTTTTCCAGCCACTCCATGACGTATCCTCGCCATGAGTTAGAAGTAAAGGTCGGAGTACTTGAAACACCCTATCCACAGACCCAAATTTTCACAAAACCGGGTAAAAATGAATAAATAGGGAACGATACGAATGTCCATGGGAATGGTAGAGAGAGGCTCATTTATGTGGTTCATGATGGCTGTAACCCAAATTTGGTTATCACTAAAACTCATGAACGAGGTTAGTGGAGCCATAACAACATTGTTTGGAACCGGAGCTGCTGCTTGTTTCGTTCTTGGACTAGTGGTTTTTAGAAACGAGCAAAGAGATTTACTACTCAACCCTATGAAGAACCTACAAAAAGAAGTACATGTCGACCAAATTTCCAAGCAAGGAAAAGGAATATGGCTTGGAATTGGATTGTGGGTATTAACAATGGTCGTCGGATCATTCGTTTAACCCTGAGATGATTAGATGCTCGATGATGGTTCAGATGAACTGTTCGCAGGCTTTTGGCCATTTATGAGAAGATTCCTCTTAGCATTTCTACCGTTGTGGGTTTTCTTGCTAGGTTACGCAGCAGGTCTCAACGTAATTATTGCAGCAATTATCGCTGGATTGTCTGTTTCTTCGGTTGCAGTTTTTGAAAAAATTAAACTAAAGCAAAGACTGGAGAAAGAAAATGCCGACAATAATGTCATTAAGGAATAATATAAGGGAGGTATGGGTTCGCAATGGGTCTTTTTGATTGGCTTGCTGATTTGCTGGGCTTTACCGCCCCATCAGTAATGGAAATTGTTTTCATTTGCTGTGCCGTATTTGGCTCTCTTTTCTTCATCTTAATGATGGTGTTAATGCTAGTGGGAGACATCCTAGGAGGTGTTGTTGACAGTGCGTTCGATACTGATGTTAGTATGGACAGTACTCTTGCGTTTGAATTGTTTAGTTTACAAGGAATCGCTGCTGCTATCATGATGTTCGGCCTGACTGGATTATTCGTTGTAACTGCAACTGAACAAGAGATACTTGCAGTTCTCTCAGGCGGATTTGCAGCAGGTGGCTCGCTTTACATGGTGCGATATATGATGCAAGGAATTTCTAACCTGCAAGCTGATGGAACCATGAGACATTCAGATGCAGTAGGTGCAAAAGGTCACGTTTACTCACGTATCAAGCCTAACGAAGAAGGTGAAGTTCAAGTTGCGGTTGGTGGCTCCTTGAGAACCTTAATCGCTAGAGGCAAAGATAGAAGAAAGTTAATTCCTAGCGGCGAGATGATAAAAGTCGTCGATGTAATAGGGTCCACCTTGATTGTGGAACCTTTGATTGAGGGTGATGAACTAACATCAGAAGAATAAGGTGAATGATATGGATACTGGAGTAACGCTATTTCTGCTAATTGCAGGTTTTGGGTTGATTTTTGCATTTGGAATAATACTACTTGTCACTAGATACAAGCGGTGTGCATCTGACGAAATCCTCGTCGTATATGGACGAGTAGGTGGAGGAAAGGCATCGAAGTGTATCCATGGTGGTGCAACCCTTGTCTGGCCGCTGATACAGGACTGGAAGAAGTTGAGTTTGATCCCTATGACAATCAACATACCTCTAACAAACGCACTGTCTATTCAAAACATCAGAATTAACGTGCCATCCACTTTCACAGTGGGTATAAGCACAGACCCTCTAATAATGAACAACGCTGCCGAGCGTCTTCTACATCTCAAACCACCAGAAATTGAATCCATGGCTTCTGAGATTATCTTCGGTCAGCTAAGGCTTACAGTTGCTTCTCTTACTATCGAGCAGATCAACAAAGAACGTGATTTGTTCCTAGAGCAAATCAGAGATAACGTAGGGCATGAATTGAACAAGATTGGTCTTAACCTAATCAACGTTAACATCACTGATATCACAGACGACTCTGAATATATCGAGAGCATTGGAAAGAAGGCTGCTGCTGGTGCAGTAAACGCAGCAAAGAAGGACGTTGCAGATGCTGACAGAGATGGTGCTATCGGACAAGCTGCTGCATACGCAGACAGAGACATTCAAGTTGCTGAAAATGAAGCTAACGCTGAGAAAGGAAAGAAGGCTGCTGATGCAGATAGAAGAAAAGAAGTTGCTATTCTTGAAGCAGATGCAATTGGAGGAGAAAACACCTCCAAAGCAAATATTGCAGACTACAACGCAAACCTGGCAGAAAAAGAAGCCGAAGCAATGCAGAGAGCAGAAGTTGCTCGAAGAACGGCTGAAATGGAAGTCCAGAAGGCTCAGTATATGCTTGAACAAGAGAGACTGAAGGCTGAAGAAATTGTCCGTGAAGAAATCGCTAAGACACAGATCGAGATTGCTGCTGAAGCTGAAGCTGAGCGCCAACGTCGTGTCGCAAGTGGTGAAGCAGATGCTGTGCTTGCAAAGTATCGTGCTGAAGCGGAAGGTGTCCAAGCTGTTCTAGAAGCAAAGGCGGCCGGTTATTCTAGCCTAGTTGCCAGCGCAGGTGGGGATGCTAAGGCTGCTGCAACATTGCTAATGGTTGAGAAGATCGAGCAGATAGTTGCAAGACAAGTCGAAGCAATTTCTAACCTGAAGATTGACAAGATTACAGTTTGGGATTCCGCTGGCTCTGGAAACGGAGAAGGCTCTACTGCTAACTTCGTATCCAGCTTAATCCACTCTCTACCACCTGTGCACGATGTTGCTAGGATGGCGGGAGTTGACCTGCCAGACTACTTGGGAAGTATGAAAGAGGAATGAAATCCATCTAATCGGTCCCTATAGGGACCGTGATTTCTATAACCCCCCAATCTAGGATGGCCGCATGCAGAGTGACCTAGAGATTGCCAGAGAAGCTGAAATGGAAGACATTACAGCAATAGCATGGAAACTTGGAATCGGTGAAAATGAAATCATGCCAATGGGTAGCGGTAAAGCTAAGATTAAGTGGGATGCGCTCAAAGGTAGGCTATCAAAACCTCAAGGATCTCTAATTTTGGTTACCAGTGTAAACCCCACTCCGTTTGGTGAAGGTAAAACGGTCACAACAATTGGTCTAACTCAGGCTCTAAATCAAATTGGAAAGCGAGCTACATGTGTTATTCGTGAACCATCGATGGGTCCAGTTTTTGGAATTAAAGGAGGTGCTGCTGGAGGAGGTTTATCTCAAGTCTTGCCAATGGAAGATATCAACCTACACTTCACTGGTGACTTACATGCTGTTACAAGTGCTCACAACCTTCTTTCATCGATGATAGATAATCATCTAAAGCACGGGAATAAGAAAAACATAGATCCCACCAGAATAATTTGGCCTAGAGTAATCGACCTAAATGATAGAACACTCAGAAACATCACAGTTGGACTCGGTGGTCCTGCAA
Organism: Methanobacteriota archaeon; assembly: GCA_002710015.1. Taxonomy (GTDB): domain Archaea; phylum Thermoplasmatota; class Poseidoniia; order Poseidoniales; family Poseidoniaceae; genus MGIIa-K1. The sequence goes on from PAOW01000029.1 coordinate 20,267, forward strand.
ATGGTCTTGTTAGAGAAGACAGGTTCGATATTACAGCTGCAAGCGAAGTGATGGCAATCTTAGTTCTTGCATCAGATTATGCGGACCTGAGAAAACGACTAGGAGATATTGTTGTTGGTCAAAGCTTGTCTGGAAATCCGGTGAAAGCAGATGACATAGAAGCCGCAGGTGCCATGTCCTTGCTACTAAGAGATGCATTTTTACCCAACCTAGTTCAAACATTAGAGGGTAATCCTGCTTTCATACATGGAGGGCCATTTGCGAATATAGCTCATGGAAATTCTTCAATCATAGCGGACAAATTAGCACTTGGTGCAGCAGACTACGTAGTTACAGAAGCAGGGTTTGGCTCGGATATGGGCGCTGAAAAATTCATGCATATCAAAGCTGTAAATTCGGGTAAATCCCCAGATTGTGTCGTCATGAATGTAACGGTTCGCTCAATGAAGTTGCATGGAGGTGCATTTGGAGACAAAGCTTCTAGAAGACCTTCAAAGAAAGAAATTGAGAAGGAGGATGTTGGTGCTGTAACAGCTGGAGCTGAAACAAATCTAAATCGCCATATCAAGAATATGCTTCAGTTTGGGATGCCAGTAGTGGTTTCAGTGAATCGCTTCGCAAGTGATACAGATGCTGAGCTAGAGGCTTTAACCAAGTGTGCGAGAAATTCAGGTGCATCAAGCGTCTGCCTAACAGAAGTCCACGCTAAAGGAGGAGCGGGTGGCAAGGAATTGGCTAAGGCAGTAGTATCAGCTTGCCAAGATCACATTGCAGCAGGAAGGCCATTCACACCACTATTCAACAACGATACACCGATTGAGGAAAAGGCGTTGCGTGTTGCCACAAGGATATATGGTGCGGACGGAATCAATATCCTCGCCAAAGCTGGCAGACAGTTAGAGCAGCTCAAATCATGGGGATACGGAGAATTGCCTGTTTGTATGGCAAAGACACAATACTCGTTTAGCCACGATCCTAACCTACTTGGAGCACCTTCTAATTTTGAGATACCTATTCGTGAATTTAGACTAAATTCAGGAGCTGGATTCGTTGTTGCCGTGCTTGGAGAAATTATGACTATGCCGGGTCTGCCAAAGAGACCTGCTGCCTCAGATATGGATATGGATGAAGATGGGAACCTCCTCGGAGTATTCGGGTGAGGTGTAATGCAGGTCATCAAAAGCGATTTTGGATTCTTCAAACTTAGAATCGATTATCAAGATGACCTGTGGACACTTGCAAGACTGTGTACTAAAGGTCGCAGTATCGGAATGCTTGGTGAAAGAAGAGACCAAACCACAGCTGGCCAGGAAGGTGGTAGAGCAAAATCCGCTGAGAGAAAAAAAATGTGGATCAAACTGTCAATCCTTTCTAATGAATTTCACACGTTCTCTGATAACCTAAGAGTTCATGGAACCATTGAAGAAGCAAAGTTTGACCTTGGCTCTCACCATACGCATGTAATAGAGGTTCGTGACGAAATTGAACTGACATCTGAAAAAGGATTTCCTGATTTTGACAAAGACCTGATTAGACTTGCTTGTGAAGCTAGTGGAAAGGCTAGAGTTGTTATTATGGTCGTTGAAAATGACGAGTGTATCTTGTTTGAGATTACTGGTAGAGGTATCAGAGAGGTATCTACGTGGACATTGCGCGGTGGAGGGAAATATACTGGTTCGAAGATTAGTGAAAGTGCTTCGAATTCATTCTTTGAAAAAGTATCAAGAGAGGCAAATGAATTCATTCAAGAAGGAACGCCCATCGTAATTTGTGGACCAGGTCATGCCAGAGAAAAACTAGCACCACTTATTGAAGGAATTAAGAAAATAATCCCGACAAGCATGGGAGGTAGAAGTGCTGCTAACGAGGTGATATCTGAGGGACTAGCAGGCGATATTCTATCCGAGCACGCTGTTGTTAAGGAGACTGCTATGATTGATGAAGCATGGAAGAGAATATCCACCAATGGAGCGGTTTCTTACGGGAAAAATATGATACAAAAATCACTCGAGGAAGGTGCTATTGAAACACTTCTAATAACGGCAGATCTTGTAAGGTCAGAAGAATGGGAATCAATAATCAAAGGCTTATCTGAGATAGGAGCAACCCTAGTTCAATGCTCAACCGATCATGATGCAGGTGAACAGTTATCTGGAATTGGTGGTGCTGTTGCATTATTACGTTTTAAGGTGTGATTATGTATTCCAGATGGTTCCATGATATCAAAGGCGACTTACGCAGTGAGATGAAGGGCCTACGTTGGTTGTTAATTAGGCGTGATGACCTTGTCAAAGCAACATCTGCTTGGATGTTCGCAGAATTGGACGGGACTTTGATTGGGGTAGACCACAGAGGTAAAGAGTTCATTTCTGGAGTTCATAACAGAGCGATTCATCTTCTGTTGGTGGATAGCGATAATGGAATTACGGGTATAACAAAAGTAGCAACTTCTGGTGAACTTGAAGACCATATTTGGTAATCAAGCGAATGGTATAGAGATTGTTTTGTGGGTTCCTAAATTCACTACTGTTAACATACATGGCTTAGGTTGGAAACCTAGCATTCTCTGGTATGATGTCTGGTCCTGCCATGTTGATGATTGGATTAGAGTAGTACCTCTAAAGTCAACACAAGCATGTCCGTGCACGTGTCCTGTTACAAATATGTCAGGAACCTCTCTGATAACTAAGCCATCCTCAGGTTCTGGAGAAAGTGGGGTTTTTCCTCCCCATTGAGGTGCTAAGTGTCTTCTCCTGAGCATCTGGCGCATCGCTTCAACCGGATCTTTGTAGGTCACATTTCGTAAACCGGCCACGAAATCGTCAATCGACTTTCCATGATATGAGAGTATTCTAACACCGTCTAAACTGAAATCACAAGGATTTCCAACAAACATAGTTGAGTTGTAATCCTGTTGTATCTCTGGCTCTAAGGTGGGCTGGGGTTCCGCTGGGCGAACAGCATCATGGTTTCCAGGTAGCATAATACATTCAACCCAGTCTGGCAGAAGTTCAACTAATTCGGCAAAACTAGAATATTGCTTGTAAAAATCTTTGATCAAGAGTTCCTTATCTTGTCCAGGATATATTCCAACCCCATCCACACAGTCCCCTGATAAAACAAGATATTTGATTGTTCGAGCAAGTGGGTCTGTGTTAAACCAACGTACCATTTTGTGCCACTGAGCTTCTAGGAAGGTTTTGCTTCCTAGGTGTACGTCTGAAAGGAAGGCAACCGATACAGCTTGTTCAGCGAACTTCTTTTCGTGCCTATCATGCATCGGGAAATGTAAGTCATCGATATAGAACATACCACCATCTTGTGAGAAACTACCTGAGACTCCAACTACATCATCAGGCATTAAGCCTGACTCGACTATCCTTGAATGCTCGATTATCCTGTCCTCTCCTTTTCGATTCATCAACAAACAATTCATTTCTCCGCTTGAATCCTCTAATGAGAACATAAGGTGTCCATTCTTGGTGTGTCTGGGATCGTTCACTAGACCTATTGCTACCGCCACATTTTCTCTACCCTGGAAACGACTTCTTTCTGCCTGTAATCGAGCAATCTCTAAAGGTCTACGAGGAAGTCGAGAGTTTGCTATAATCAATTTCCGCAATCTTTCCAATCGGTCATTAAAAGCATCATTTATGTCACCCATTTTCCCTTCTGTAATGCTATTACCAGTTATATCATAATGAACTTCAACATTTACAATTGCATCTACTGCATCCATTGGGAAGTCTTCTCTTCTCCAATCCGGCATATTGTTGCGCATGGAGATATCTTCTGTTTTCGGTTCCACGATTGGTGCGATTACTCTACCTGGACTACTTGTAAGAGCAGGAACTTTCTGAGTAAAAACATTCTTTCCCTCTTTACGAATCATATCAATATGAGATTGTGGGTTTTCATGGGTGAGTAGAAAATCAACTAATGATTTTGGTGCAAGAGGAATCCCAGCAGCACGCAACTGCTGCATTATCTGGGCTCTACTCGCCGCCATATACAGCCCAACATAATCGGATGTTCTTGAGGTGTTCGGAAAATCGAATCAATATTCAAAATCAATCTTTCTTCCACTCAACATCCTCATCATCACCAATAGATTCTCCAGGATCTTGCCAAGATTCATCCTGCCAAGGAGCGCCTGCTGTTGCCTCAGCTGCACGTTTAGCCTTCTCCGCTTCAGATTTAGCCATTTGAACAGCAGCCTCAGCCGCTGCTTTTTCTCTTTGAGCGATTGCATCTTCTTGCCTTACTTTCGCTTTATCCCAGCAATCGATTGCAGTTTTCAAAGCAAAGTGAACGAATGAAATCTTATTCTCCAATCTAGTTCCACCCATCTGAACAGACTCAGCGTTTGCCCAGTGAGCTGATGCAATTCCGACATATACTAATCCAACAGGTTTCTTTGAATTTGGAGCAACTGGGCCTGCAATTCCGGTGATGGAAATTGCCAAGTCAGCACCAGACCTTTCTCGTGCACCCTCTGCCATCTGTATGGCAACAGTAGCGTTTACTGCCCCTTTTGACTCTAGTAAATCCTGTTGAACGTTCAACTCTTTAATTTTGGATTCATACGAATAGCAAACCCAACTTTGACCAAACCAGTCGCTCGCTCCTGAGATATCTGTCAAAGTACTAGTCAGTAACCCGCCCGTACAAGACTCAGCGACTGTTATGACTGCATTTACTCCTTTCAGTCTGCGCACAAGACGAGCTGCCAGGGCTTGTATTTCCTCATCCATTATACCGCTGTGATAGCCCATACTTCTTGAAGTTAGAGGGGTGTCATTCAAAAAGAGGTGACAAGTGCGTCTGGTTGGGCCCGTGGTCTAGCGGTTATGACACCTCGCTTACACCGAGGCGATCGTGGGTTCGATTCCCACCGGGCCCACCACCAAAATATCGAACATCATCTCTGATTTGACTAGCGATTTACAGACCTAGATACGGGCGTAAGTCAGCTAGATCATTTGAGTTAACAACTGGTATTCCAGCATCAGCGAATGCCTTCTTTGCGCTATCTCTTTGTGGGTTGAATCCGATAAATGTTGAACCATCAACATACATGGACAGATCCATACTAGAATCGCCAACGCACACCAACCTTTCAGGCGGACATTCCAATATGCCCAACAATTTGTGAATTGATGTATATTTCTCCATCGAAGGTACTCTGACTACTCCCTCGTCCAATAGCCAACCATCATCATCGAACTCAAATCCATTAGCAATCCAATCATCAGCTTTAACCATCGCCGCAATGGACTGAACATAAATATCAACACCAGCAGAGACTATTGCTACATGCACTCCGGCAGCTTTCAGGTCGGCTACTATTTCTTTTGCACCTTTCATTAGTTTACAACCCGAAAAGGCTCTGAAAATATCATCCCTGTGTATCTTGGGAGAGACTTCCTTCCAAAGCGCAATATCAGCGGCCATAAATTCGGCATCCGTCATTTTACCAGCCATGAATTGCTGTAACATATCTTTGGAATCAGTACCAAAGTGGTCATGGATTGTTTTCCATGAAGAAATAGAATCTGCTAAAACACCGTCACAGTCGAAAGCAACGCAAAGCGGCATCTCCATGTTATCCCCAAATTCAATGGGACATGACTAACTATATTGGAGTTATTAGAATAAGGAAAGAAGGTTATACAGAGGTGAGTGGCTCCAAGTATTCCTCTTGGAGCCACTCTCCTTTGTGGGGCGTCCCCCGTCTTAAGACGGGTATTTTCTTAACCAGTTAGAGAGATTAACTCCCCTAGGTCGGGGAGTTAATCTCTACTTTCTACCGTATCACAGGCTGGACCAGGTTCTTAGAACAGATCCAGAGCCAGAAGGTGGCACGTAGCTTATTGACACGTATATGTTGCTGAGAACATTTCCGTCTTCGTCAACTGCACTGATATAGATTGTATCTCCAGTATCAAAGCTTGACTTCACAGCTCCACCCTCGCTTCCAACAGCGTCAGTGAATGTCACTAGACTGTCAGAGTTACCTGGATAGAATCCATATACTGTCGTATCTGCTAGGTTATACTTGTTGCTAATAGTGTCTCCATTAACATCAGAGTATTCCATAGTTACTACAATTGCCTGTGTCGCTAGTTCAACTTGGCTTCCAGTTACCGTGATTCGGTGGAACGCTTCACTACCATCGGTAATAGCGGACGAATCAACATCGAAAGTCATCCTTGGCACACCCTTTGCAGATGTGTCAGCTAGACTCGATGCCCAGACGTAAATTACACCGGACAGAACAACAGTGATCGCAACCATTAGGATAGTTGCAATTACTGGGCTCACCGCTTGCTCATCAGAGTCAAGAGTCATCTCTTCTAGAGATTGCTCTTCTTCCTCTCTGCGGCTTTGTAGAACCAAAGCGCTGACGAACAGTCCTGCTGCACTTATTGCTATGATTGTTGGTGCGAACGATGGGACGTCAGCTGTTCCAATCAATCTAACAACAGTTGGTAGGTTTTGTCCAGACGCTTCGGTAGTCTTACCGAATGTGCGTGGTTGTGCACAGTCTGTTCCGTTGTCATCGGTGCTCATCAAGTTGTTACACCAATCTTGGTCTTCTAGCATTGGTCTTCGCTTGTTCTCTAGTGTGATTGCTGATGGGTTACCATCTTCATCAACACTGGATGAACCAGACTCACCAGGACAACTCCATGCTTCTCCTTGCTCTCCGTTACTGTCGATACATGCGTGTGCGTGTGGGAACGCATATCCGAAGAAGCGATCTTCTGGAGTTGCGGTCATGTCACAAGCCTCGTCAACACATGTCAATACATCAACCTCGACCCAAATCTTGTTGCTTGTGGAGGTTATGTATACGAAGTCAGTAACTTCGAGTGTCTCTCCGTAAGCAGGTGGGACAACATATTGTGTTCCTAGAGTGACGTATTCGTCACCTGTTGGGTCATCGCTGTTGTATCCGTTACTGTGGAAAGTAACCTCTAGCATGTGGTCGTAGTTGTATGGACCTTCATCGCCACCGTGTCCAATTGTTACAGTTGTTGGAACAAATGTCTTCGGCATGATGTTGGTGACTTCATTGTAGTTGAAGCCAAGCTCAGAGTCTAGGTAGTAGTCTGGCACATTCTCTGCGACGTTGTCAACACGGACATACAGTGTAACACTGTCTTCACCTTGCTGATAGTTAGCAGTTGGCATATCGTAGTTCGGTATGTAACTTGGCGCTGTTGCAGTGTCATGTAGTTCCAAGGTTATCGGACAGAATTCACCGGATAGCGGGTTCTTCTGATGGATACCACCGTTGTTCAGATAATCAACTTCCCACTCAGGAGCATTTGTTGTTGCGTCCTTGATTAGGTCGAATGATATATCGTCACCATTGATGGTAGCAGCGAAGTAATCCTCATAGTTACATGTGTCAGTCTTGACAATTGTCCAGACAAGGTCATTGTCCTCATGGTCATTGTCGTGCTTCATAGCAGACAGATCGTAGGTCAAGTTGTCAACATTCTGGTCATCTTCTGTCAGAGTAATCTTCCATGGGAAGTTCGGAACATCTCCGTTGCCATCAGATATTACAACACCTGCCTGGCGATCCCACTCAAGGACCTCAGGAGCGTCGTTCACTGGAGTGACTGAGAAGTTAACTTCGAAGTTTTGTGCATCGACGTTCTCATCTAGCCACTCATAGCCTAGACATACATCCTCTGTGTATCCAGTTGGTGTTCCATCCGCTAGGAATTCAGGTATCAATCTGTTTGTGTAGAGGTTGTAACATCCAGTAACAGCAACTGTCACACCTGGAGCGACCTGGTATGGGTAGTTGATTAGCCATGTGTATCCAACACAAGCTGCTCTAACATCCGCAGTTCTTCCTAGGTATGTGTTTTGACAGTATCCACCATCATCTTTCAGAGTTAGGACGATAGTACACTCGCCACCAAGCTCATTGGCTGCATTCTCAGTGATTGTCAACTCATTGTTCACAACGGTTACAGTAAACGCTGGACATGGATCATATCCACCGGTTGTTGTATATCCGTTAGGGAATATTTCGTCCCATGTTGTGTCGAATGATGTAACATCAATTCCGAATGCTTCTTGCCAGAATAATGTGTAGTTCAGACTCTGGTAAACCTTTGCGTTAGCATCGATTGTGCTGTCACATCCGTCATCAGAGCGAACTGCTGTAACCTTGTTACCGCTTGAGTCCATGTATTCTTGATACCAGACAGATCCACAGCCGTTCTGTGCAAGCAGGTATGTTAGCAGACCAACATCGTTCAGAGTTGGTAGAACATATGTTCCGTTAGGCGATATGCTTGATGGGTCTCCAGTCATTGCAATGTCTTGGAATCCACCAAGTGCAGTAACTGCATCTCCAGCTTCAGCGAACATTGCTGCAACGCTGTTATACTTCTTCTGGACCCAGTATGGTTCTACTGATACATCCTCTGACTTGATTGATGCACCCCATGTGTAAACCTGAGGTTGCTCGTTAGCCATGTCGTTGCTTGCCATGTCGATTACATAGGAACCGGTTGCGTTAGCGGCAGATCCTAGGACCTTGCTGACACTTCCGAATCCTTCATCCAGGACGTTCAAGTTTCCATCACCATCATCTGCAAAGACTGGCATACAGTCTGTGCGCTCTGTGTTACAGATAATCGGTGCATCGTTAACATTCAGAACATTGAATGTTATTGTAGCACTGTCTGTCAATCCGTGGCTGTCTTCAACACCGAAGTGGAACACATACGAACCGAATTGATCGTTATCTGGTGTAATGGTCATTGTCTGGCTAGATAGACCGCTGTCCAGTAGCATTGTTGGGCTCAATGACGGGTCTGTGTCATCAGCGACAGTCCATGTCAAGGTGTTCTCCTCATCTTGGACATCATCTGCCTTGTCAGTCAGTGTCAAAGTGTAAGCACCACTGTCTTCGTTGACTGTGATGTCTACCAAGTTCTGAATAACTGGGCAAGCACGCTTGATGTCAATTGACTCAGCGACGTTTGTGCTCATATCGACTGAAGTTATTGTTCCCCAATCCTCAGCACACGGTGCATCAACCTTGACTGATATGTCGTAGGTCTTTGCATCGCTTGGAGTGTTGGATCCAACATAACTTCGGTAGATTAGCAAGTGGTTTCGCAAGTCATCGCCTTCAGCTAGGTCACCGTGTCCCATAAGCAGAGTTAGCTCGTCAGTGAAAGTTTGTCCTACTGAACCAGTTGCAACTGTCTGATCTGGGTGGACCGACTGAATAGCTCCTGTCGATTCATCCTGAACGATTACAATCATTCTAACTGTGCTGCTTGGCTCACCGATACAATTCCATGGAATTGCAATTTCAGTGTCAGTATCGCTAGAGTGGCCAATGTATGATGACAATCCCGAACAGGAGTTTGTCACATCAGACCATCCAGTGAATCCGTTCACCTTCAAACCAGAGTTCTGTGAGCTGCTTCCATCCTCTGCCCAGAAGACATAGTCTGCTGCGAATGGCAGAGAGTGAGAGACATACCAACTGTCACCAGTGGTGTCTCCACCTGTGCTGGAATCGATGTAAATCTGCAAGTCAGCAGATCCCATGTCAACACCAGTCAGTGCTAGGTATAGGTTGTTAGCGTCCCATGTAGCTAGGAAGTCTTCTCCTGCGTCATCACTTGACATTACACCTGGCATTGCATCGTCAGATGGGTTCTTTACGTTACCATACCACTCGTCTAGATCGCCGTCAGCGGTCATGAATGGTGCTCTGTAAGCTGGTGAGACATATGCTGCTTGAGCACCGTCTGTTGATTGAATCAACAATCCGATGTCAGTTGCAGAACCACCCTTGTGGGTTACGTCTAGGTCCAACAAGTTACCTTCGTGGACAACAGCAGTTGCGTCTATAACCAACTTCGAAGCATCAACTGTGTTACCAACTGATGTCACTGTGGTGTAGGAACCAGCGTGTATCTGTGTAGTAGAGTCTGCCCATGTGACATTCTCGACTGATCCTTCAGCGCCACCATCTGCTAGCAGAGATGTCGTTGCGTCAGAGTCGCCGCCATTCCAGCGGAAGTCAACAGCGTCTATGTTTAGACCATACTGTCCAGATGTGTCCATGTCAGTAGCATCGAAGCTCGATGTTCCGGTTACATACATTGCAGATCCTGTTGTATCTGCAATAAGTGATGCACCATCTACTACAACATCTGTGTCTTCTGCATAGGCTGCATATTCGCCGCCTGACAGTAGTGCGTCACCCATAAGGGTCATAGAACCGCCAAACTGCTCGATTGCAGTTCCGTATCCTGAAACAGATGTTCCGTCTAGTGTGATTTCATCAGTTGTTCCAACGACGTTTACACCAACAGAAGCGAATCCTGAACTTGTCGAATTGCTTACTGTTATGGAACCATACATCCATGTGTGTATTCCACAGTGATACTCGTATGTTCCTGCTGTGTTGAAGGTTTTCAGGTATGTTGAACCAATGTTCATAATCGATTGTGCAGAACCTGAAGACCACAGTGGGCTTCCTCCAGCATCAGTATCATTGGATTGAACGTTGTGTCCGGAGTTGGTATTGTTCCAGTATTCAACAGATCTCCAGCGAACTGTGTCGCCTGTGGAAATTGTCAGGCTAGATGGCGAGAATACATCAGATAGCATTCTAACTGTGTAAACTGCTCCACCTGCGCCACCACGAGCGGTTAGCGTAGATCCTTCGTCAACTAGGTCGCATCCATCGGTAACAATCGAGTTCTCCATTGTGCTGATTGTGTTTCCACCAGTGTTGATTACTGATGAACCACAATCTTCAGCCCAAATTCCAACTGCAGCAGGAGCGTTCCTGCCAGTGGATTGAGAGATATCGTTGTTAGTTACATTAGCATTGTAACCGAATTGGATTCCATCAACTAGAATTCCTCCATCAGCGTCGACCAAGGTGTTTCCATCAATTTCACCATATCCGTTGAGGACATAGATACCAGCGTTGGAAGAATCTCCATCACCAGTTATTGTGTTTTCACGAATGTCCCAATCAAGCGCGCCTCTTAGATAGACTGCTCTTTGAGCATTCTCAATGGTATTTGATTCTACCAACATGTCAGTTGCTGTTCTATCTTGAGCATAGACTGCGTATGTAGGCATCGATGAACCTGTGAACTCATTGTTCCTAATCTCAGCACCTTCTGTGTAACTGTTTAGCGTGAACCAAATAGCTACGTGTCCAACATCAACGAACTCATTGTTCTCAATTATGGCATCATCTGCACCCCAGAATGACTGGGCGTGATAATAAGTAAATCCAGTTCTTCTGAGAGACAATCCAACACCACAATTCTTGATCACGTTGTTCATGATTGTTGTGTTGTTACCGCCAGCATTCAAACAGTGATACTGTAACGCTTGGCTACTGATATCTCCAGGGTTGTGGAATGCAGTCAGGGTGTTGTTCTGAATGTTGAAGAAGTCAGCTTCCCATGGGGATGATCTCCAAGTATACTTCGGTCCGAATGTAGTAACGATTGTTGCCAATCCAGAGATTGTAGAATTCTGGATATCTGGAACAACATCGTTCCATCCGTTGTATCCAATCTTGATACCTTGGGCATCACCGTCGTCAACTGCTAGAGAAACCCACTCTGTGTTGTGAGCTTTCATTCTTGCACCATACGGTGAAGTTGACCAGAGCTGCATTGCATCATCGGAGTTTCTTGCACCTGTGACTAAGAATGTGCTTCCGTCAAAGGTGTTGTCTGTGTCTCCGTCAATATACCAGATACCTGTGTCAACCATGACAACCTTGTTCTGGAAACTCTGTGGTGTTGCACCATAGTAACCATACTCAACTAGACCTGAGTTGTATGTTCTTGATCCACTTGTTGACAGGTAACCTGCACAGCGATCTAGATTGTTATACGAACTAGAAGTGAAGCTGTAACAGATACGAGCGTCAACTGAATCGGTAAGATCCATGTTGTGGGTGTTACCTGGTGAGTCACTCAGACTTAGGTTGTCGAATGAATACCTGAAGTCACCCGAGTTTGTGCTTGGGTTAGAGTAACTGTAAGTTCCAACCTTTGACACAGTAACCGCTTCGTATCCTGCAAGGCTCATTGTTGTAGTGCCAGCAGAATCAATCTTTGTGGTTACGAATCTCATGTCAAGAGCATCTCCAGATGAGTCAGTGACGGATGATCCAGTCATCTCCCCTTGTGCATTCTTCAAAATGACGTTAGCACCAGAGACAGCGTTAGTGTCTGCGACGACGTTAATGTCAACTGTTCGCATTCTGCTGAACAATCCGTTTCCAGTTACGGAAACAGATGCTGTATCAACGGTTCCCTCTACGAAGTTAACGCTCGCAGATCCGGTAATCAAAACATCTTGGCTGTTGCCGAATGTGCTGTCAATGACATCTATTGTTCCACTTCCAGCAGTTTCGATACCTATTGCATTGGTTGCTAGGTTCATGTTACTGTAACTAATATCGTTGGTTGTTGCAGAACCGAACTTGATAGCTGAACCCGCAGAGCTAGCGATTGTTCCAGATAGTTCACCATTCATATTCTTGATGTAGTATACACCAGAACTTGATGTTCCAGAAATATCGACGTTTGATAGGTCAACTGTTCCAGATGCACCAGCACCTGCCAGAACACCGTATGTTCCGCCTGTTACTGTCAAATCAGTTACTGTTGCTGCTGCTGATCCAGTTATTTCAAGACCGGAGGTAACCGGGCTTGTGACTGTAATGTCATCTAGTTCAACTGCTGCGAAGTTGCCTCCGACCTCAATACCATTGTCAGCACCGGTAATTGTTCCGCTGCTGATTGTAGGAACTCCCGATTCACGAGCGAAAGAACCTAGGTCGCTAGGGTCGTCTCCAGCTCTAGCTACGATTTCTAGTCTGTCTTGATAGTTGTCTGCACGGTTGTGTAGAACGTCAACATACAGTTTCGCACTAGCGATGCTTGGGTCTGAAACATCCACAATAGGGAATGTTAGCCTTGCATCGTCACCAGGACTTGTGTAGTAACTGTATGCGTATGCGACACAAACGTTGTAGTATCCAGTTAATCCCTGTGGAGGGGTGTAAACACCGGAATACATCCAACTTGGGCTGTATTGACTCCAGTATTGTATTGGATAGTTGCCACTTGGAGTGTTGTCAGTTGCAACCCAGTCGAAACCTGCTGGTTCACGATATGTGTAACCCCAGCCTGCTGGGCCATAGCTGTATCCATATGTATTACAGTTGTAAGATGCCGGATACTGGTAGTAACCAGTCATTGCTGAATTGGTTACGTTCCAAGAGTTTCCATCGGTGTCTGTCAATTCAACATTCAAGTTGTCTGTTATCATGTAATACTTCGAAGTAGCATAATTGTATCTTGGGTGAGCGTTACCACCTGCATAGACTGCATTCCATCCTACTTGCAAGTAGTCGGAATCTCCCATGTATGTGGTAAGATCGATTGCGTAGGTTGTCCATCCTGTGCTCTCACCAGACAATCTTGGGCTTCGGTATATTGTTGGTAGGCTCATACTTCCCTCAACATCGATACCGACATCATTGTCTGTAAGTGTGAATCCATCAACAGTTGGCGCTGAGTTTACCATGTGCATTCCGACTGCTGCATTCTTGACAACAATGTTGTCAACATCTGCTGTTGCGGATTGTTCAACCATTAGACCGATACCGGTTTGACCGGAGTTCATGATGGTTGAATCGTCCCAATCTAGGACACCACCGTTGACATGCAGTGTTGCTTCATCAGCTGCAGCTCCGGAGTTTCCGTAAATCGTAGCAGAGTTAGATACTGTCATGACACCAGAGTCTAGATTGATTCCACCTAGAACGTCCATAATTACACCACCGTCTACTGCAAGGTTACCGCCATCGATATCCAAGAGTAGTGGATATGTGCTGGACGAAGCCTTCAATGTTCCAGTGTCGGTTGCTGTTGACTCGAAAGTCAAAGAACCACCATCAGAAATTGTTAGTTTCGGGCTGTTAGTAGCATCTGATGCAACTCTGAACACACTTCGCATGACAATATTACAATCGTCAACGTTTAGGTCTCCAGTCATTGTAACCTTTCCTTCCCATGTGTATGTGTTGGTTCCTCCAGATGCGATTGATCCGTCATAACCTAGTATAGCGTCAGGGTTTGTTAGTAGGTAAGCACAATCCATGTTGGTTCCGTTCAATGTGACTGGAGCTGGTTCAAGTCTCAACTCGATAGTGTCTCCAACCTCAAAGCTACCTGGATACCAAGAATCGGTAACCATAGTTTCATTCTGACCTGATGGTCCAAACGCTACTAGGTTGTGGTCAGAGTATGTGTCTCCAGCATCGTTTGCTGTTAAGACCCATACACTCGCTTCACCGTTTGCATCGGTTTTGTGAGTTCCTACCATGAACATTGGTGATCCCGCATCAACTGCGGTCGCTTGAACTGTGTGCCCTTCCTTGTAGTCCTTACCACTTGGAAGTAGCTTGAACACCTTGACTGTTGCTAATCCACCGAAGTAGATAGCACCAGAGGAACTGGAAGATACATCACAATCTGAAGCGCTCTCACAATCCGAAGAAGTTCCTGATGAGTCAATTTGGTTGACATCAATCAAGATGATTCTTCCGTTTGTGGAAGCCTTAGCCATCTTGTCGTATGATGATGGCATTGTGACGCTTCCTTCTCCGATTGTTATGCCAGAGTTTCTTGCATATAGCGCATTCATAGTTCCAGTGTAGGTTGCAGTAACGTCTGACAGCATTATTGTGTTAGGTGCTGCAGAGTTAGAACAAGACCCTGCAACGTAATCTGTTGTTACAGTGTCTATTATTACCTTGTATCCACATCCTGAGACTGATATTCCATCTGTATCCCAGTTAGATCCGAGGATTCCAATGTTGCTTGGAGAGTTTCCTAGGATAGACAACTGACCAATAGTAATGTCATCCATTGTTGGTGCAATTCTTGTCATTGTCAGATCATCAGATTCAAAGTTGCTGATTACTGCGTTGTCGCCGGAAGGTCCAGCAGCAGTAGATGAACTACCACCAGGCACGATGCTAACATCAGCACTTCCCCAGTCGACATCTCTTAACTCGACTGAGTCTAGAGAGTTGATTGTTGCATCAGCATAGCCATCAGCATTCATGTTGAATACGTATGTTGACGAGCCTGTTCCTGCACCTGCTGCTCCTAGAACAGTACCAACCTGCGTAGAGGTTGTTGTTGCTGTAACGTTGCTCATCCACACTGTAGCGAAATCAACGTCTACTAGGTTAACCATAGAATCATCGATATCGATATTCTCCATGACTAATGCGCCAGCAGTTGAACCAGGGTAGTTGATGACCGCTCCACCCCAACTGTTTCCGTTGGAGTTACAATCGTTCATTTCACCGTCTCTTAGAGTGACTACTGAATCTTCAGCTAGATCGAAACAAGCATCACTTGCATCGTTTATCTCAAAGTCGCTCATTGTTAGGATTGTTCCTTGACCAGAACCGTGCTTGAAGGCTGTTCCTACATTGGTAAAGGTCACGTGATCCATGGTAAAGTTACCAACGTTAGCATTGCTTGATGGTGAGTTACCGTGGCGGCTTCCAGCAGCTATTGCGGCGTCGCTGGTGTTCTTGAAATCAACATATGACATCTCGTGTCTGTCGTCAGTTCCTGAACTGCACGCTGCTGTGAACGCAAGTCCCTTCCAGGTTGCTTGTTGCTGTCCTTCGAATACAACAGGGTCTGTTGCATTTCCTTCAGCAGTAAATTCACTGCATGTTCCATCGAATGACAATCCTTTACCAGGAGCTACCTGAACAACAGTTCCTGCTTCGATTGTCAAATCAGCACCTATGGATAGGTATCCGCTGGCAGAGCTTGGATTGACTCTGATTGGAGAG
Organism: Methanobacteriota archaeon; assembly: GCA_002710015.1. Classification (GTDB taxonomy): domain Archaea; phylum Thermoplasmatota; class Poseidoniia; order Poseidoniales; family Poseidoniaceae; genus MGIIa-K1. Next base: position 36,186 of record PAOW01000029.1, read on the forward strand.
TCAATCTTAGACCATGTTGTTGGCTGGGTAATATCTGCACTTATGTCAGTTCCCTTACCTTCAAACGGAATTACTCTTGTTCTAACTGAACAATCAATGTTAGTTGTGTCATAGCAGTAGTAACTAGAGTAGTATCCCCACCATGGAGCAATGTTACCTGGCTTGCTGTATGAGCTGCTGCTGTATGGCAGGTTTGGCATGTTGCTGTACCATGATGTGATGGATCGCTCTAGAGCTGTTGAACCATCGTCCTTTAGATACATGTTACCCATTCTACCGATGTGAACACGGTTCTTTGAATCAGAACCATTGTATTCCTTTCCAAAGTATTCGAAAACAAAGTCATCAGGTAGGTCTATGTTAGCACTGCATCCGGATTTGTATTGGTTCCAATAATAGTTAGAAACACAATAGTATCCATATGGTTGACCATTGCTGGCACCAGATATTGCAGTGTCATAGGTAGGCAGCTCAGTTAATCCCATGTCGAAGGTTTCCCATGCGTGTCCACTGCTGTCAGTGCTAATTCTGTAATTAGCAGAGTGTGGGTTAGCGCCATTTAGGTAACCTGCGGATGTTCTAACAGTTGCTCCCTTGGTTCTTGTTTGGTCTTGATAACCAACAGTAGCGTAATCATATGTGGCTTGACAACCAGAGTCGTAATGGAATTCAATCTCATTTGTGACATCATACATTATGACTTGGTAAGTACACTGATATGTGGATGTGTATCCCATGTCATGCCATTCGACAACAAACATCTTGTTTGGATCGCCAACTTCAAATGAATTGGTCGATGTTGTGTTTGTGTTTGTTCCAGATGCAGCTGTGCTGGTATCCTTGACTGTTATGTAATATTCAACAGATGAGCCACGCTCTAGGTCTTCCAGATCAGCGCTCCAGTCACACTTGACTGTTGCACAAGTTGTTCTCTGTCCAGATGGAGAGAGAAGGGTGCTTTGCCAGTTGTTGACGGTTCCGTCTGCATCCGTGACACGGTAATACAAAGTCGGTCCAACACCAACGGTTGTGCTTGTGTTTATTCCGGTTGGAGGTTCTCCACCATCTGTTATTCCGAACGTGAAGGTTCGGTCTCTTGAGTGAGAATCACGCATTGCAGAGTGATCAACAAGAGGTGCAGTGGTGTCTGGCTCTGGAGCAACTTTCGCTACCTTGTATAATACACCGCCAGTGCTTGCAATCGGGCTGTAATATCCTCCACCTAGGGAGAATCCTGACCATCTGTAGCTTGGACTGTAGATGTAATAGTAAGATGATGTGCAAGTTGGGTTGGAACTTGTAGATCTAAAGAAGTAGAACCAACCGTTGCTACCAACACACATCCAATTTGACTTAGAAGTGCTGTAAGTAGCATTCCATTCAAACTCACCGAATGATCCAGTTATATCTCCAGGGATGTCAACAAGGTATGCCTTGGTGTATCCATATGTAGATCTGACATTTGGTGAAGTTCCGGATGTCAAAGGCTCTTCGATTCCAGTATCAGTTCCCAATCCTACCATTGCCCACTGTTTCTTAGTGGAATCATATAGGAATATTAGGTTCATTCCTGGTCCATCATCAGCAGACATTGTCAAGTAACCTCCTGCGTCAGCAGAGTGAAGGTTAGTTGTATCTACAACAGTGCCGCCCATTCCGTTGTATCCGGATGGGACAGTAGAAGTCCACTTTACCTTCCACTGGGAGTAGAAGTAGTAGCTACTTGTGTAGAAACAGGAACTGCTTCCAGTTCCACATGCTGATGTATCGAATTCGAAGACATATTCTTCTGAATCTTCGTAGTAAGTCATTTGGCGATCGAAGTTTGGTGACGCGCTTGTAGATGTGTAAGCACGTGTATCTGTTAAAGATACTGTCATCTTCTTGTCATCGCCAGCGTTTGCTGCGTCATCAACAAAGAACCAGTATGGGCTTGCTGGGGCAGATGCTGTGCTCGGTGTTCCAGATCCGCCAGATGGGCTTGTCCCCAAGTTGGGAGTTGAGGCTAGGTCCCTGTATGCCCAGAAATACTTGACATAATCTCCAGTTGATATGCTACCTGTAGAAGCACGGAATGAACAATCTGTCGCTCCGCTGCCACATGTGCCAATGCTTGTAGCCTTGACAGCTGTGTAGGATCCATTGTTTATGGAGTAGTGCAAGTGAGGTGCACCCGAAGATGTAGTATCTATACCACCGTTGTCCTGTAGGTTGGTGAAGAATGTTCTCTCGCCTTCCTTGTAGGAGGTGATTCCGGTGTAAGGTACGAATCCATCAGTAGGAGGTGTTGTATCAGATCCTCCTGAGTATGTAACCTGTATGTAGCTCATCGTAGTTCCTGTGTTGTAGGAATAGTAGTAGATTGTGCTGCCTACTGGGTACTTTGCACTCATACCAATAGTTCCGCCATTGTTTATTGCACTTACAACGTAGTTGTGGCTACCTGTTGACGAGGAACATGCTGTTCCGCTGCTGCTACATAGGTTTGCAGTCTTCCAGCCGGTTCCTGTTGAGTAGGTTCCCGCTGATGCTGAGTTGCCCATTGAGCTAATCATCTGAAGTGCCGCTGTGCTACCATATCCTGTTGTTAGGGTTGTAAGAGCTTGGCTCGAACAAGTAGCTGATGCAACTGTCCATGAGTATCTGGATGCAGTTCCACACTTCTCCATTACTGTTGCAGTTATTGAAGANGAACCGTATGTNTATCCATACCTAACATANTGCTTCCAATCTATTGANTCGATTGTTGCTCCTGTCGGTAGTGCGTTAGCACTGGTAAAGGTNTACTTGTGCCATGGCATGTAGTAGATACGGCTACCTGANTGTCTTAGGTAGCTGTATGAAGAGCTGTAACAGTATCCGTAGTATATGTAACAGTATCCACCAGCGTTCCTTGTGACAGAGATGGATGGGTCAATTGCCAATGGGAACTGGCGGTCTTCATCCATCAACCAGTCAGTATCTACTGCTGTTGTCAAAAATACTGTGTTTCCAAATACCTGAACAAAGTAAGTTGCATGATATGGTTCTTCTGCGTCCATCTCGATTACAACTGGCACTGGGATTGTTGCTAGTAAGTCTCCTGTTTCGAGATTGCGGATTGCAAGCTCGTCTTGAGTTTGAGTAATCTCTTCACGAATTACATCGTTACCCAGGAACAGACCGTATCCTGCTGGAAGGCGCATTTGCTCGGTTAGACCGAAGAATGCAACGCTTTCATCGAGAACAGGGCGGTCTCTAACAACAAGGTTTTGCTTTAGTTCGACTTCACCGACTGTGTAGTCAAGGTCAAAGCCCTCTGCGATTGGGTATCGAATGACGTTACCACCAACAGAAACACCGTTTTGTGAAGGTGTTGTCATGTATGGCTGTGCCATCTTACCACTCTCATCGACCGTTGTAACTACTGGGTTTAATCCAGTAACGATCGGGTCCACGTTAGGGTGGACCATCACAGAGACACCGTTGGCGATTTCGGATGCAAAAGAAACTTCATAGATGCTTTCTTTAACTTCCCAACCGTCCAAGGTTGCCTTGATGTTGAGGTCTATTTCTTCCCAAGATCCAGTGCTGCTCATGTAGTGCACTGGTTCTGCGGTAGTCAACAGAGCGGTCTTTCCATCTTCAGTGAGGAAAGCCTTCTGGTTCATTGACCTCATACCCTCTAATTCAGAGGTTTCATCGTATTCATATTGTGCAGGCTCGTAGACATCTGGCAGAGCCAAGAAATCATTGCTATCTTCGTTTGCAACTGCTTTCTCAGTTTCCACCTGAGGAGCTTCGTTCTGTACGAAATTGGTCATTGTCATTCCAACCATTAGCGCACAGAGCAATAGGGCAATTCCTACTCCTCCCATTATTGTCTTTTTCTTCGTGTTTTTGTTTCCCAACATCACGTCATCATCTCCTTACGGACTGTATGCACTTGCACTCAGGAACTGTATCCCTTATGAGCATTGGGGTGCATGTCCTTTGAGATGTACCCCAAGAGAGAGAAAATTAAGGTTTGATTTTCTCATAGATTATCACAAAATGTAGGAGATCTCTCCTAATACTCGATACCTAAAAATGGTACAAAAAGTTACCGGCATTTTGGACTGTAAAACGCTCACTGCTTCACATTCACAACCAAATTTAATTTCGAACAACAACAATTTCCAAGAAAAATAAATTACATTTCTCAAAACTCCTGAAATCTAATCGAAGAAAAATGTATCTTAATTCTAAACAAACAAAGGATTAGAATTAGTGTAATAAGTAAAGTGATTAAATTTGCGCCGTTTTATGTCTGTAGAAATAATATGAAAATGATAAATTATTATGATCAAATAAAGATAGATTTGAATCAAAATAATCCGTAATAAATCAAGAAAGAAAGGGGAGCCAAAGTGAGCGGCGAACCGCTCACTTTGGCAGCCTCGGTTTTCAAACCGTTTAGCTTAGTTGCTAATTCCTGAGATCAGTAATCCCAGTCTTTGCCGTCGTCAGCATCTCCTCCACGAGAGAGGATGAAAGCTCCAACTACAAACGCTACTACAACCAATCCGATGATTACGCCCCATGTCCAAGTTGGGACCTCTCCATCAGAGGAGTCGTCGGATGTTCCGACTGTTGTACACTCATCTGGGTTGTCTGCCTTATATGTTGCATCTTCACAGGGGTCCGCAATTGCGCCTCCCACAAGTTGGATGTCAGTTCCTGGAGCAGACCAACCTTGGTTGCCCTTGTCATCGTAAGGTATTGCTGCGAAGTAATATGTGCCAGATGGCTGACCACTGTTGGATATGCTTACTGAACTTGCTGTTCCAGCATCTTCACATGTTGAAGGCATTGCATCTCCAGCCATCCAAGAGCCTCTCTGCCAGCAGACCTTCCAGCCTTCTACATCAGATGCGTCTCCAGATACTGTCCATGAAACCGTCCAAGAGTTTCCTGATGCTGCGTTAGCCACAGTCATTTGTGTAGCAGTTGCATCTCCATCAACTTGGCTGTCAGCAGTTGCTGAGGCCGTTGCGTTTCCATCTTGACAATCAGCGACATTGCAGACCTTCAAAGTGTAAGTGTATGTTACTCCATGCTCGGTTTGTGTTTGTCCATCAAGGGAATCTGCAACAGTGTTAATGTCAACGTTAGTGGTGGTGCAATCGCCATTAGAAGGACAAATCTCCATCTCTAGATAGTCTACACCTGGAACTGTTGTTCCTTCATAACCCCATGATGCAGTTATTGTTCCACCTGCGCTAGCAATTGCAACAAGGTCAACAACACGTGCATCAGGTTTCTCAATGATTTGAAGTTCTCCGCCCATCAACACAATTTCTCCTTGAGGCATAACTTGACCTAGCGAACTTAGATCAATATCAATTGAACCATCGGTTGCAGTTGTTGTTATTGTTGCATCAAGTTGTGCCCAGTTGCCATTGCTAATCCAGAATACGCTTGTTGGCGCTAATGTGGATGCATCATATGTCATGGACACCGTCTGTGAATAGACATCTTCAGGCATGTATGTTGTTGTTGGTGAATAATCAATTACTGCAACTGAGTTGTATTCTCCAGCATATCCGAAATCTGTTAAGTCCTGTGTGTAGGAAGCTGAGCTATCTTCCCATGTGTCTATACCAAATGAACTACCGTCGTATGTCAAATCATATGTCAATCCAATTCCGGAGTCTGTTTCAGCAGACACAACAATCTGATTCCAAACAAATATGTTAGTGAAGTCCTGAGCATATGATCCATACTCGTCAGATACTCTGACTGTGTAAGTGTTGACTCCAGCCCACTCTGAAGTCAGTGCGATTAGATTGCATGTAGAGAATTCAGGACCTACACCATTACAATCTGAAGGTATTAGGATAGTGCTGTTTAACTGAGTCTCCATAGCAGGGTGTGTCCACTCGTATGAGAGAGAAAGTCCTGCATCATCATCTGCGTCGAATGCGTCTGCGACCAATGTGATTAGACCATCTGGTCCTGCAATGATTGAGTTAGCATCTTGCTCGACAGTCATGGATACACTAGGTCTGTTGTTTAGAGCAGAGATTCCATACATATCTGCATCGTTGTTCCTCGCAGACATGTCGCTTACTGTTCCTCCAACCATAGATACGGTTGCTGTGATGTTGTAAACTCCTGGTGCGAATTCAAACCACATACATGCTTGTCCCATCTCAAATGCGGTTCCTTGAGCCATATCGTCACCTAGCAACTTGTGCTCGTATATTTCGCCGAATCCGAATGTGCAGTTGTCTGCATCTTCAGTAACAGTAGCTCCCGTGACAGTGTTTTCGACTGTGAAGGTAACCTTCCAGTCATACAACACTTGAATGTCGCTTCCTCTGTGCATGACTGTTGCTTGGATGCTTGACCATGCAGGATTTAGAGGACCATCGTTGATTCCTGGCATGGATGGTTGTCCTGTTGGAAGACCATCCTCATCTAGAACATATCCTTGGTTTATGACAAGTCCTGTGATTCCAATGTCGTGGAAAGTCTGAACCTTTCCTTCAATCATATCTTCACTAGTTGCTGCAACATCGTCTTGAGACTGCTCGACTTCACAGAAGTGGATGTAAGTGACTGATGTTCCATTCTCGCTGCTTCTATCGTCAACGGTTTCTTCACAGTCTGGCAACTGACCATATAAGGTGTAACTGATCAAGTTGACTTCTATACTGTAATCTCCGCTGCCTCCGCTAGTATCTGGAGAAACTGATCCGAAGAATTCATACTCATCTTCAAAATCAATTACAAACCTGCTAGCGTTGCTAACATTGTTTTCATCGGTTTGGTGTCGGAATACCTCAGACATTGTGCTTGTTCCTAAATCTGTAACAATAGTCTTTCCTAGAATGTCATCGCCTGTACTAGAGGTTGCACTGCTTAGTGTTCCTTGAATATCTAGCTCAAGAGTAACATTCCTAGCTGACCATTCGGATGAACCTCCTGTGGTAACTTTTAGTGTGAATGCCTTGTCCCCAGCTCCACCTTCAATTTCCTTTCCAGTGTCCCACGATAGGTCAACGATTATGTCGGTCCAATCTACAACTGAAACTGGAATTTCATTTTCGTCGTTACCGGGTTCTGTGTCGCCGATAGCATTTGCTTCGACAACGATTAGGTAATCGCCAGTTTCTGGAACCCAAGTTACCGGTGCGCCTTGGTAGGCCATGGTATACCTACCATAGTCCAGAAGCTCTGAACTAGCCAGCGAGGACCATGGACATACGTTTGCGTCGTCACAAACTACGTCTCCGTTGACCCATGAAAGGTCATTGCCTGCAAGGTCTTTGGCTATGTTTCCTCTTGCACCATTTTCCGAGAGGTAAACAGTTAGAGTTACTCCCATTTCATCAATGGATGTGTCACCAACGTTTTCGATAAACATCTCAAAGTGGACGTCTTCTCCTGCTCTCAGTGTGTGTAACTTTTCTCCGGTTACGGTGTCTGTCGTTGTCGCTCTTGGCGACAGTATGTCTGTGACAGAGGCGTCGGGTCCTGCTCGACCATCTGCTTCTACCATATTTCTATCTTCCAGTTCAGCCCAATCAAGTGCTGCTAGTGAAGTACTAGCCATCATGATTATCGCCAAAATTATTGGGGTCAGTTTGCTCATTGTCATCTCCTCCAAAAGGGTCGGTTGGTCTCCCCAAGCCCTATAGGGTATTTATCTCTTGGCAACATTTACTCCCAAAAAAACGATTAAATAATGATAAAGATAGAGTTATTATTTAGCATGCAGTTACTCGTTTTGTAAAAAAAATATCAGATTTTTAGTCACTTTCGGGTAGCTCATGAACAAATCTCAAGATGTAAGTTTGAGATAACCTGTTCCAAACAACATATCAGTCTACGACAGATATTGCTTCAGAGGGAGAAATACTGACTGCCCTTTTGACAGGGATTATTGTGGAAATCATAACCAAAATCCATCCTCCAGTGATTATCAATATAATCTCCTGCCATGGAAGAATCAAGTCAACATTTTGTTCTTTCCAAAACGTGCTGTGTAGAGCAACATGGAAACCAACTGCTACCAACGCACCATTGATGATTCCCATCAATGATGTCCAACTGACCTCAATAAGCATGCTGGACATCACCATTTTCTTTCTAAAACCTAAGGCCCTTAGCATTCCAATTTCATTCGAACGCTCGCTAACTGAACGGTATGTTACAACACCGATTCCTCCGATACCCACTATCAATCCTAGTGCTAAGTATGCTTGGAAAATAAGCAAAATTGCAAAAACTAAGCCTAAGATTAACAAAATATCATCCTTGATAATGGATGAGTTTACCCCTTGACTAGCTAAATCCTTGGTCAGGCTTTCTTCTAATTCACTAGACTCTAAATTTGAATCATGCGAAACATAGATTCTTGTAACGACTCCTCCATACTGATCGTTTACTATTTCACCGTCCATCCAAATACCTGCTGAGAACAACTGACTTGACTGCGAAAGGATTCCTCCAACCGTCACATTTCTGGCATTTCCCGGGTTTGAAATATCAATTAGCAAAATTGATTTTCCAATTGATAAACTCAACCCTGAAATGGATTCTCCAGTGTTAGGATCGACCAAGGCAAAAGAGCTATCGATAAACACAATATTTGGATTAGATTTTACTGATTTCCATGCTTCAATTTGAGTCTGTCCAAGAGCCCTATCCCAGTCTTCTAATGGGATTGCTCCGTGTTCTACAAACCCAGTATCCACACCTCGTAATATGTATGGGATTCTATCCTCTCCTTCCTCGACCCAAACTACTGCCCTTGAGATTCTACCTATAGCATCTATATCCTCGATTGTAGAATTTGATAGATTCCATTCATTTACATCATCCGAAAGCTCAAGAGGTAATTGTCTTGACGAGGAAAGTAAAATCTCGAACTCTCCACTAGCATCTTCAACATATCCGCTTGAATGCTCTTCAAACTGAACGGAATAACCTGCTAGTACAATTACGCTGAACACTGTCAGAGAGAACATTCCCATGATAACCGCCGTTTTCAGAGGAGTTGATGATGGATAGGCAAGAGATATTCGCGTGACTGCGCCGAATTTCTTTGAAAAAGGTGAGCGTTCTACTAGCCATGATGCAATTCTTGGTGCCAGCCCAGTAAGAACCATGACTCCTGCAATAACTTGAATCATCCCTTGAACTGCAAATGTAACCTCGTCTGGTTTAACACCATTACTGACAGGAACCCAAGAATCAGGAGTTAATGCCCACAAAATCAAACAAATACCAACCGATGAAATTGTATTACGACCAGTGTTACTTATTTTCATTTTTCTTAGATGAGGAATCACGTAAGTGAAAACTGGGATTATTCCAATTATTAGTAATGATACTGAAAGGTGCCACATAGCAAATCTAAGAGAGGAGTTTGATTCCAAAGTAAGTATGGTTAGGCCAGAGAGCAATCCACCACCGGTAAATGAAATCATTAACAATAACAACCACCATGGTATCCCTCGTTTCCTAGCAGGAGAAAGTCCACGAAGTGCTTCAACAATGCTGAGTTTACTTGTCCAGAAAGCAGTCAAATATAGCGTAAACATTGCTATTAGGAAGCCTGCTGATGCCCCTATTAGCATACTCTCAAAGGAAAATGAATAATCGATGCCATCCGCTCCTGCGCTTGAAAATACACTGCTAAATGCCATAGCTACAATCCAAGCGAGAAGTAGGCCAAAGAAACCTCCAATTACAGATGCGATTGAAGAATTAATCATTCCCTCCATAAGCGAAAGTGATCGCATATCCGACCGCTTCATACCGATAGCCCTGATAACCCCCTCATCCATTCTTCTTGAATTTGCAAGCATAATTATTATTGTTAAAACGAGTAACAAGCCTGCACCAATTGTGAATGCGCCAAACACAAGGAACATCGCAGACAAGACACCAGCACCCTCTTCAGCAGCAATCAGCGCTTCCTCCTTGGCTGCAACTATTCGCAAATCCATAGATTCAACACCCGAATAATCATCTAACCAAGATTCGATTTCGGTATTGTTACCTTCTGTTATTACGAGAATACTTCTTTCTCCATCCTCGCTTGAAGCAAGTATTTCTCCGTCAGTGAGGTTTACAAAACCTATGATGATAGATTCCAATTCATCAATTCCTGGTGCCTCAAGAGAAGTCATATTGCCATCAATTTTCAAGATATGAGGAGTGTTATCACCGTATGCCCATGGAACCAAACCGTTCAACAGCACATTATTCGATTGATTTAGGAGTGATAATCTGGAAGATATCAATAATTTGCCTTGTTCCGGAGAGAGTTGCCCGTCTGTTGCTAGCAACATTTGTGGCATGACCCCAAAGCCTCCAATGTCAACTGAAGAAGGTAATCTTGGAACAATATTCTGAGATGCGACAATCGTTCCAAATGATGTAGAACACAATAATTCTTGATCCATTTCGAAAACTCTGTTATCACAGTCTGCAGGTATAACTGATTCAAAAGAAACGCTTCCATTGAATGAGTAAAGGCTTCCATTATTAGACACGTAGCCGCCTCTGAAAGCTAGCCAGTTTTCTGGGGATTTTACGCCAGACAATGTTTCCCATCCCGAATTTTGCGACCCCACCATTAATTCATTATCGAAATGAAGCCACTCTCCTGTCAAATTCAATTTTTCCCATGAATTTTCAGAATACCGATGCACCTCTGACCCTGTCAGATGTTTTACTGCGATGTAATCTATTTCGGAATCCCTTAGGTAATCAATAGAAAAAATAGTCTCTGGCAAATCAGGTAATTCTTGTGTGAAAAGTGCTGCTAATTGCTTTTCTTCTCCTTTGAGATGATGAATCACATCATCATCATCAGAATCGTTCGGTATTTCCACTAAACCATTGGTATATGCAACAAGAAGTGAATTTTCAAGAAGTGTTACGTCATTGATTAATCCACCGTCCGGTGCTTCCCAACTATGAACTCCACCGTTTCTCTCCTTCTGGAACGAAACTCCTCCGCCAGACACATACCAGTCACCTTCGTCAGTTGCTAGAATCTCAGTGATTCTATCATCAGGCAGTGAAAGGATTTTTGCCTCCTGTTGGATTTGAATTAATGGTATCTGGAGAACTTCCATAACAGAACCAGATTCAACAAGAGATGATTCATTTTCATGCCATGAATCCATAAACTTGGAGTCCAATCTTCCCAAGCCATTTGTATTTGAAATAGATATTGCATCCTCGCTTGTCGATATTTCAAATCCTGAGGATTCATAACCGATTAAATCGTCTAAAACAGAGGATATGTCATCAACCTGGCCAGTTGCATCTTCACTATCGGATAGCGAGATTCTTAGCATATTCACCTTGTTTTCTTTCGATTGGTACAGTTGTGAAATCTCCAGCGAGGTGAACAGGGCTGGGGATTTGGAACCAGCCATAGAACCCTTACCTTCCATTGGTATAACAGAAGTGATTGTCAAATTCTGATAAGAACGCTCTAGTTCTGCATCATCAGTATATGAGAACCAGGTCAACTCGATAACATCTCCATTCTCAACCCCCAATTCATCAGAGACAACTTGGTTGATAGCAACACCTTCCCAACCAGAATAAGCAAACCAAGCGGCTGATGGTATAGCAAGTCCGACCTCATTAGATATTGTTGCAACACTATCTATTCCATGATTCCATTTATCTGCGATTCCAGATGAAGTTAGTTCTTGACCAAATGAGGAAGTAAGATTAGAATCCAAATCAAATGAGAATCCCGTTCTTCTGTCTTTTTGGAATATCTGGATATCTGTGTCTCCATATATCGCTTCAACCTCCTTGCTCAAAGTTGCGTCTAAACTGTCGCCGATTACTAGAGATGAGGTGATTATAGAGGATGCAATAAGGAGTCCTGCCATCATCAGCGCTGCTTGACGAGGTCTTCTGCGAATTTGCTGCCATGACAGTCTAAAGGTCACTTGCCTGCGGGGAGACAAGAAAGGCTGGAGAAGCATACATGAGATTATGCCGATCGAAATGACTGAGGCCCACTTACCAAAAAATCCAATTTCGAAAAAGTCGAGTAAATACCAAGTTAACCAAGCATCGACAACTGGCCCAAATAAAAGTACAAAACGGTAATATGACTTTTCGAAATCATTACGCAGCACCCATGTTGATGTAATGCTGATGGGTAAAATCAGCAAAAATACAATCATGGTTTCAATTAGCATAACTATTCCTCTTCGTTAACTACACTACCATCTTTAATCCTTACAATTCTAGTACACATGCTAGCTATATCGTCATCATGCGTTACAATAACAATTGTAGAACCCGATTGATTTAACTCTAATAGTAACTCCATGACATTCTTACTCGTTAGAGAATCGAGGTTTCCAGTTGGCTCATCGCACAATATAACGGATGGGTCATGGACTATTGCTCTAGCAATCGACACCCTTTGCTGTTGCCCACCAGAGAGTTCAGAGGGTCGATGATTTACTCTCTCACTTAGGCCAACCTTAGTGAGAGCTTTCGTTGCCTTTTTCCTTGCGTCTGAAGGATTGGTTCCTGCGAGTAACAATGGAATCTCAACGTTTTCTACTGCATTCATTACGTCTAGAAGATGGAATTTTTGAAAAATGAATCCCATTTCCTTTCCTCTGATGTCACTTCTTTCATCATCACTAATTCCAAAGAGGGGTTTTCCTGCAACGTTTACTTGGCCGGCCGAAGGGTCGTCTATTCCAGACAAAATGTTTAGCAAAGTCGTCTTACCACATCCAGAGGGACCCATTACTGCAACCATTTCACCCTGATTGATTGAAAGAGAAACGCCTTTTATGGCTTGGATTTTCTCGTCCCCCATCTCATATATTTTCCAAAGCCCTTCACATGATAGTGCGACTGCCATCAATCACTACACAGCGGAACGGGTTGATAAGTTGGTGCCAAGTCGCCTAATTATGCACGTCAAGGTTCTCACCTTCGGGCCACTTGCAGAAGAAATTGGGGAGCGAGAGAAAACCCTAGAGATTTTACCCAATTCTTCAATTAGATTTGTTCTTGAGGAAATTGGTATTGAATCATGGTTAACAAAGGGCTTGGTTATCAGCCTAAATGGCGTAAAAGTTGGTGAGGACGAACCCGTTAATGATGGTGATGAAATCGTTCTACTTCCACCAGTTTCCGGGGGCTAATAGCCGATTGATTGACAAGGGATGAACTGCTGCATTACATCAGAGGGAGCGATATGAGGTTTGGACCATTCGAAATAATGATTCTCCTTGCAATATTCTTTTTGCTGTTTGGAGCAGAACGACTTCCAAAGCTAGCAAGAGCAGCTGGACAGTCAAAAGGTGAATTTCAAAAAGGCCTAAACGAAGTAACAGGAGAACCATCTAGTGCAAACACTATTGCAGATTTGGAAGCAGGTGGAAAGACAAAATCTGTTGAATTGGCACAAAAGGCTGAGGCTCTTGGCATTGATGTGTCTGGAAAAACCTCTGAGGAAATCGAGTCTGAGATTGCATCGGCAGAAGAATAATTAGCAAAACTCATACCTTTTTGCAATCAGTTCCTAGCACGCTTCACTTTCATGGGTGAGCCACAGATATCGCAGTCGATTTCCTTTTTCGTGTCTACTTTTCTTGTTGCCTTGCACCCTATGCATCTTAATTCCCATGCCCACAGTTGTTCACTTTTTCGATTTGACACCGCCTCAAATGGATGATTTATCTTACGACATACGTTTTGTAATGAATAGTCATCAGTAAACAATTTTTCACCAGTAATCAAAGCAATAGCCAATATTTCTAAATCAACACTGCTAAGTCTGGGAAGATCACCTGTCTCCACTGCTGCAACTCTAGCGTCTTCTACATCAGGAGTTAACCAATTCATTTCAATTGACTCAATTAACAGTGCTCTTTCTGAAGAAAGTTTCCGCAATTCCTCTAACTGGCTGTGTGCGACATACCCGCCTTCTAACCTCTCTAAAGGCCAATGGAGTAAGGCAGCGGTATCTAAGGCCGGCATTAGTCGATGGGTCGTGTTTTCCAGCAATCAAGACTTCCCCTGTGAAAGGGTTCATCCGTGTGATTGTTCCCCCATAGGACGAATGTCATGGAAAGACTCGGTGATTGATTGGTTTGACGGGTTTGGCTGGCTCAGCCTTGCCGCCTTATCATTCACCGAAGCGATTATTCAACCTGTTCCTCCTGATTTGCTGTTTTTACCAATGCTTGTCAACGCATCTGGAGATTCAAACATGGTATTGTGGCTGTGGATTGTAATAACTGTCACAAGTGTCTTGGGTAGTATAATCGGATACTGGGTTGGAAGAAAATGGGGCAGAAGTCTGTTTAACCGATTCAAGGGAGAAAAACATCTCAGAAAGATTGAGGCCTTAACAACCAGATATGGGACTGTTGGAGTATTCATTGCAGCGTTTTCACCAATCCCATACAAGGTGTTTGGATGGGCTGCTGGCATGGGAGAAATGAAGATGAAACCATTCATAATAGCTGGATTGTTTGGCAGAGGACTACGATTTGGCTTGGAGGCACTGCTTGTTGGTATTTATGGAAACAAAGCGGTCGAAGGTTTAGAGTGGTTACTTGACAGAGAGGTTCTCATTGGAGTAGTAATTATACTTCTTTGTGGGATTGCTTGGTTATTGTTACGCTGGTGGAATGAATTGAGTATCGACCCCAACATTGATGAACAATAAATGATGCGAGGGGCATGCTGCTTGTGTGGTGTAGTGGTCCATCATTTCGGGTTTTCATTCCGGCGACCCGGGTTCAAATCCCGGCACGAGCACTCTGACATTTCCTAATTCCTTCTAAATAAAAGAAGTTCATAATGAGAGTGCCAATTTATTCAAGAACTATATTTGACTTCATAACATTATGGAGTTACAGGATGACTATCCCCCTGTTGGGGAAACATCCATAGATGATCCTCAGAGATTCATACTAGAATTGGTAGGGCTCGCTATCGCTTCAATATTGATCTGGGGAATATTTCGATACATAACGAAAGACGTTTTTGACTCAAGTGTTTCTGTGTCTTTCAGCATATCTTATGCCCTAGTTGCCCCGATTGTTTTTATTGGCCCAATTATGTTCTATTGGTATCAATACAGGAATGAAGAATGCCTTCCTGTAAGATTGTTTGCTTATAATTCACTAAAAGAAACATTTTCTCAAAAGTTTATTGTGAGTATTATTGTAATAGGTTTGTCTCTCACTTTTGCAAATTATATATTGGAACTGATTTTAGATTACATTGTTTTAAGTTCTGGATTATACGGAGATATTGATTTCTTTTTCACATGGATGGACGAGTTCGATTCATTTTTCGTCTTCCTAATATTCATGGTAACTAATATTGCAGTAGTTGCAACAGTTGAGGAATTTTTCTTCAGAGGATTTATCCAAGACCAACTGTCTAGAGTATTGCAAGCATGGCAGTCGATGCTGATATCAGCAGCAATTTTTGCCCTAACGCACTTACCAATTGCCATATTTGTCTATGAGATTGAGAGTGTATGGCTAATTACATCGTTGATTAACTGGTTTGGATTTGGTTTAGCAGCAGGATATGTTTACCACATAACTAGAAATATTTGGGTTGTAATAGCCTGGCACGGCATATGGAATGTTACTGTTTCTACTGTTGGATATAGTGCATGGGTATATGATGCCCCAAGTCAAGGATTAGAACAATTCATTTGGACCTCACAGACGATTCTAATATACGCACTACTTTTGTTGGCGATATACTTCACGAGAGATTATATCAAAGAATTTGGTAGTTTTGGGAATAAATCTAGTGCACCAAAGACGATTGAGGTCAAATTGTGACATTTGATTCTGAATATGAGCCTTTTTTCCAACCCCCTGGTTGGATAATTGGACCAATATGGGCTATTCTTTACACTACTCTAATCATCAGTTTTTTTACTACTTTTAATCTTAGAAATAAGATAAATAAAAGCAATACAGCAATTTGGTTATTTGTTGTCCAGTTAATTGTCAATCTAGCTTGGCCTAGAGTCTTCAATTCAGAGGAATATTTGATCTCGCTGATTATGATCGTAATTATGGTAATTTTCACTTCGATGTATGCATACATTGTATACGAAGTGAACAAAAAAGGCTCACTTATCGTGTTACCATACATACTCTGGGTGTCTTTCGCTGGTATGATAAACGCAACATATTACCTACATGCAGGCTAGCGTAAATACCGGTTTGTTTCGTCGAAACCACCAATAAAAATTGGCATATCTCCTCGGTTATCAATAACAACAGGCACGGTTCTATGTCCTGTTTCGGATACAACCTCATAACGAACTTCTGACCTCTCGTCATCGAAATTTATCTCTGTGAAAGTAAAGCCCTTAGATTTCAGTAAGCGTTTCAGTGCTGTGCAGTATGGACAAAAATTGCCTGAATAATATAGAAAATCTGTATTACATGACTTTGCATCATCCAATACTCTACCCATGTAAATCCCTAATGTTAGGACTTATTGAATATGTGCATTTTATTCTAACAGCTCAAGTCCATTAAAATCAATTTTCCATTCTAAAACATCCCAAGGAATGGCATTTCTAGTAGCCTCTGGGTTACGAGTAATAATTCCCACAAACCCTCCTGCTGCTGCACCCATCCCTTTCCATGCCAAAACCTCGGGTAAATCATTCAGCATCATGTATGGCTCGTTTAGTTTAGAATTTAACTTCCCGACAGCATTGGTGTAAGACTTCATGGCTTCGCAAATATTGAATCTATCATCCCGCTGAACTGCCTGGGCCATATCTCTACCACTCTGCCGTATTTCCATCAAGTGAGGTAAAACCTCATCGTATCTGGACCAAACTTCGCTATGCAAGTCTCCTGAAGTATGACGAATTCCGGTATCTGCCAAGATAAGATGTTTCTCAATCCATCGCACAAAGGATTGAGGTGGGGTTAGAGCGACTCTTTCAACATCATTTCCAATAAATTTCAGATGCTGAATTCCTCCAAATCTCGCTGCCCATTGATCTTGTCGTCCACCATGATTTCCTAACAATTTTTCAAATTGATATGCCAATTCTTCTGAATTTTCAGCCCCTTTGATAACTGACATTAAGGCAACATTGATTGCTCCAGTTGTACCCAACCCACTACCAATGGGGACATCACAGTTGTAAGCAACGGATAATTTGCCATTAGAATCGACGTTTAATTCTGCTTGTGCATAATGATTGATTGCAATATTTACCACATCTCCACCTACTAACTCACAGAATGGGGGAGCATCTGACCAACCCCCTGCAAGGTCGATTCTAACTGGGGCTTTAGCAGATGGCATGATACTCCCAAGCCACACACATCTTATTT
The DNA here is from genome assembly GCA_002710015.1 of Methanobacteriota archaeon. GTDB lineage: Archaea > Thermoplasmatota > Poseidoniia > Poseidoniales > Poseidoniaceae > MGIIa-K1. The sequence goes on from PAOW01000029.1 coordinate 53,561, forward strand.
TTTGCTTATTGAAATGGAGATTAGAATATTGTAGATTAATATTCCAATTGAATATTTAAATTTACAATTGATTTTTTGTTTGTAAATCTTCCAACCATTCCTTCACCGATAAATGAAATTCAATTGGAATCATGTGACCTTTATGATGCTGAATTTTTTCCACATTCCATCCAAATTCAGAGAAAATTTCTACAATTTCTAAGCCGGCTTCTAGTGAAACTCGATGGTCAGATTCCCCATGCATCCACAGAATATTAGATGTAGGAATCTCACGCAACCTTTGACGAAGTTCCATTGGCCTAACCGCTCTTGTCGCTATTGTCATTATGCCTATTACATTTAGATCGAATTGTAGTAACTCTTGTGCCATTGCGCCACCTTGGCTAAATCCTCCAATCACCAATTCGTCAGCTGGCAATATCTTGACTAAACTCAATAGTGAGCTATCAACATCTGACAATTCTTTCGAGGTTAGGATCCGCCTTCCTGGCTGGTCAGGACCTTCGTAACGCCACCAAGTGTATCCTCGATTCGTATGACTAAACTCTGCCTGTGGGACAATCAAATCCCAGCCATTCGGTAGAATTTTCTCAGCAAAAGGTCTCATCATATCGGATGTACCAGTCATCCCATGCATCATTACCAATGTAGGCACGGAACTCTCCTCATAACTCCCAGTAGTTCTCAATACCACCTGCAATCATGAAATGGAGTGTGCTCTGACCGCCAGTAAGTGTCACTTCTAGTGTATATTCATCACTTCTACTAGGGATTGTTGCTAATTCCTGAGATTGGGTTCCAGCAGTGTAAGTTCGTGTTAGTATACTGTTACCTACGTGGTCTTTGACAGATAGTGTGCCTGACCCACCTTGTATGAGTGATGCATCTATGAAGAATACGTAGTAATCAAAATCAATTCCAGAGGGGTGCCCGCTATCCACAAAGGTATCGGTAGCCTCGCCGTCAATTGGTCCTTCAAACAACCTGTCCTTCAGGTCTGTCGCTCGAATGAACCACACTTGTCCTGAATAATCACTTCCTGTGTCAGTGAGAGTCATTCTAAATTGCAGTTCACCATCACCATCTTTCCATTCAAAGTAGTCAAGGAATCCATGATCACCACTGAATCTGTACTCTAGAGAATGTCCATTATCACTGGTTGCCTTTACGATTGGCATACCATTGAGAGACCCTGTTGTCTCAGCACTCCAGTATTCTCCAAGAAGTGTGAATTCCCATTTATCTCCATTATTCCATGGGAATTTGAATACCGGCTGTGGATCTCCGTTTTCATAGACGGATAATTCTCCGATAGTTACTCTTCCAAGGAACGGATTGTGATTAATCACTGCGTGTCTCTGAGCTTCCCTTTCCGATGAGATACCTAGCATGTATAAGCCGTTATCCTCTCTTATCTCTGTCACAACTAGTCTTGCTGTATCTTCTCCAAATTGAGGAGTTTCGAAAGTGTATAGCCACCAATCTCCAATATCCCAGCCAGGTTTTTCAGTTGAGTCTACGTTGAATGACTCTGAATCCGAGTAACTTGTAGTGCTAATGCACCCACTCAACGGTAGTAGCATCAAAACCATGAACGCAAGTATCACTCGCATGGTTCATGCCTACCTGTGCGTATTTTTCACTGTGCGGGTTATCTGCTTAGAACCAGCCTGAGACTGTCAGAGCAGGAGCGATTACCACCGCAACAATGCTCATCAGTTTGATTAGAATATTCAATGAAGGTCCACTTGTGTCTTTGAATGGGTCTCCAATTGTGTCTCCTATTACTGCTGCATCGTGAGCTGCGTCTCCTTTTTCAGCACCTTCAATGTGACCTTGTTCGATTGCTTTCTTCGCATTATCCCAAGCACCACCTGCATTTGCCATGAATAGAGCCATCATAACACCGGTTACCAAGGAACCAGCAAGAAGACCACCTAGAGCTGGTGCACCCAATGCAAACCCAACGATAACTGGTGCAATTACTGCAACTACACCCGGACCTACCATCTCTCTCAAAGCTGCGTCAGTTGAGATTTGAACGCACTTTGCACTGTCTGGCTTAACACCTTCTTTTCCTTCAAGAAGTCCATCAATTTCTTTGAATTGTCTTCGAATCTCAGTAACCATCTCATTTGCAGCCTTACCAACAGATGTCATTGTCATTGCTGCGACGACGAATGGCAATGCTCCACCAATAAGAAGTCCGATCACTACTTTGGGATCTGAGAGAGCTAATTGCGAAAGGTTCAGATCTGCTGCTGCAGAATAAGCAGCGAATAGAGCCAAAGCGGTTAATGCGGCGCTACCAATTGCGAAACCTTTGCCGATTGCAGCAGTTGTGTTTCCAATCGAATCCAAGCCGTCTGTGATGTCTCTAACATCCTTACCCAGACCGCTCATCTCTGCGATTCCTCCTGCATTATCTGCTACTGGACCGTAAGCATCAACAGTCATCGTAACACCAACCGTTGCCAACATTCCCATTGCAGCCATAGCAATACCGTAGAGTCCAAACTCAGGCATGTAACCGCCAGCGTCGCTGGAAGTGTGCCCCTCCATCATGAAATGGTTAGCTCCAAATATTCCTAAACAAATTAGAATGATTGGGATGAATGTAGACATCATACCCACAGAAAGTCCTGCAATGGCGTTAGTAGCAGGTCCTGTTTTTGACATCTCCCCGATGTGAGGTATTGACTTGGGCTTTAATCCAAATACGTCCTCAATTCCTGTGTAGTATTCTGTGACTAATCCAATCAGGATTCCAACAATTGACCCGATTATAACAGCGACCATAGGCTCAGTTCCAGTTTCTAGGCCCATAGCATCAATACCAAACCATCCTACTATCCAAAATAATCCTGCACCGATGAAGGTTGTATTCCTTAGCGCAGCACCAGGCTCTCCGTTCTTTAGAATCTCCATCGAGAAAACTCCAACAAGAGAGGCAAGGTAACCTACTAGTCCAAGGAAGATTGGAAGAATAACATAATCTGCGTTCATAGCATCAGAGGAGTCCGCACTTACCATTGCAGCGATTATGGATCCAACAAATGACTCGAATATATCTGCACCCATTCCGGCAACGTCACCAACATTGTCTCCTACATTGTCTGCGATAACACCGGGATTTCTTGGGTCATCCTCTGGGATACCCGCCTCGACTTTACCAACGAGGTCTGCTCCTACGTCTGCGGCTTTAGTGTAAATGCCGCCACCTACTCTAGCGAATAGTGCTATTGAGGACGCACCCATTCCAAAGCCAGCAGCATGAGTTATGTTTGTACTACCACTATCTCCTGCTCCAAGGAAATAAGCAACTAGAGAGATACCTAGTAAACCAAGTCCGCCAACTGAAAGACCCATAACAGCTCCACCGTTGTATGAGACCGCTAGTGCTCCGGCTTGGCCGTCTTTTTGTGCAGCCATAGCTGTCCTTCCGTTAGCAGCAGTTGCTGCCTTCATACCCGAAAGTCCTGCTAACACGCTAGCAACCGCTCCTCCTAGGAATGCCAGTGAGGTTAAATGCCCGTCATCTTCGGTGACGAAATAAAGCAAAACTGCTACTACTGCTACAAATATCGAGAGATACTTGTATTCTGCCTTCAGGAAGGCCATTGCTCCATCTTGAATTTGTTTTGTTATATCGGCCACAGTTGGATTATCAATCTTAACATCGTTGACTTTTTTGTATAGCAGTGCCGCTATTCCAAGACCTATTAATGATACCACTACCGCAATTAATGCAATGTCCATACTTTGTTCACCTATTGGCCCGCCACCAAAGTCTCCCAAATAAGTACATCCCTTGAAAAAATGGCGCAATAATGCAATTTTACCAAACTTTACTCCGTTCCGAGTGATAAGTTACAGTCACGTGCGGGCTTGACTAGAAACCTTGAGTTACTGATACAGATAAATGCGATGATTGATAGATAAGCAGTTACTCGGTAACCACGATGGATATCACGGCAGAGGAAGTGCTTGGTGAGATCGGCTCCGTCCAAGAAGTCCTTGATGCACATGATGGTGTAGTGAATGTTTTGGACACTGCCGGGGGCAATATCATGATATCTTTGGAGGGTGGGTGTGTAGGATGTTCCTCTACTCCTATGACTGCAATGCAAATTTATTACTCACTAATGAAATTAGATAAAGTGAATGACGTAGTTTTTGTTAATGGAGAGTTACCTGATTACATGCGAACTTTCATCGATCAGAAAATGGCAGATGAGGCGAGTAAGGGTGGAGAGATAATCTAAGACTCCTCATCTTTGTTTTTGCCGATACTATGGGGATTTGCTCCAAATGAAACATTTTGGCCTTTTATGTTTAGTCTAGCTGAAATTGCAATTATCACACAAAGCACGCTGAGCGGTTTTGGAAGATAATTTGAGCCCCAAAGTTCCCCTCCTGAACTAGATAACCACCATAGAATTGCAGCGGTTAACAAAAGAGAGAACATTATGAAATTTTGCGCCATCAATTCTAGTTTCTCACTCCTTGAAAATGTCGCAATAAAAATGAATGCTGTAAGTGAAATGTAGCACATTGACTGAGCGAGTAACTCAATCGTTTCTACACCGACCATGCCCATGCTAAGAGGCAGGGGTTCTTCAACCATAACGCACTGGCGTTTACATGGCAGGCGGATCTTGGTCTCTACCCAAGGCTAGGAGAGCAGGCCCGCCATATTTCAGTAGGAACCAAGTAAGTAAATCACTTCACCAGATGGCCGTGTTGCTAGAGTTGGCTGGTGCGAATATTTTTCGAACCAGATCATACCAAAATGGATCGAGATTAATAGGAACACTTTCTCAAGATTTGGGAGAATTAGTAGAGAGCGGAGAAATCTTTGATCTAAAGGGTATTGGAAAAGGACTAGGAACCGCCATTTCTGATGCAGTATCTGATGGCACTTGGCCTGAGGATTGGATAGATTTACACACCAACACACCTCCTGGTTTAATCGAAATGCTAGGAATACCGGGTGTGGGACCGAAGAAAATCAAATTCCTGCACGATGAGTTGGGAGTGTTATCGGTTGCTGATTTGAAACGGGTTTGCGATGATAATGAAGTCGCACCTCTGAAGGGTTTTGGCGCAAAAAGCCAGCAAAAAATCCTGGATGGTATAGAACTCCTAGCGAGATTCTCTGCAAGAAGAAGATTAGATGTTGGTCTTAGATATGGCCAAACCTTCCTTTCCATGATTTCTGCCTTAGACGGTGTTGAGAGGGCTGAGTTAGCTGGTTCTGCTAGACGTAGAAAAGAAACAATTGGTGATTTAGATATTGTTGCAGCTGTGCAACCTGACGATGTTGAGCGTGTAACTCAAGAGATTCTATCCATGAGTGGTATAGCAGACATAAAAGGTGCTGGAGACTCAAAGGTTTCTGTAATCCTTGATACATCGATATTCGAAGGAGGATTTAGTCTAGGACATCTAGATTCTAAGGTGCTTGAGGCGATTGGAGGAGAAAGCTATGAACAAATGGAATCAAGTGGAACCATAGATGCTCAGGTTAGGCTTGTCCCACCACACGTATTTGCATACACACTCGCCTATTTTACTGGCTCAAAAGAACACAATATCAGAATGCGCCAAGCGGCTCAGAATAAGGGTTTGAAATTGAACGAGTTTGGCCTTATGCCAGAGACTGATTTAACCGGCATAGAAGCCGCAGCAACATCATTGCCGGCGATGACTGAAGAAGAGATATACCATCATTTAGACCTCCAGTATGTAACTCCTGAATTAAGGGAGGATATGGGAGAAATCGAGGCATCAGCAAGTAATACACTTCCTGATTTGATCACCCTATCCGGTTTACAAGGAGCACTCCACAACCACACCACTCTGTCAGACGGTGCTGCAAGCCTAGCAGAAATGGCAGATGCAGCTAGAAGAATTGGATGGAAATGGTTGGGAATTGCCGACCATTCCCCTTCCTTAGTTGTGGCAAACGGCGCTAGTGCTGAAGATTTACTCGCTCAATATGATACAATTCAGCAATACAACAAACAGTGGAAGGATGACGGAATTGACTTCAGATTATTTAGTGGCGTGGAATCAGATATTTTGGAAGATGGAAAGTTAGACCATCCTGATGATGTCTTAGCTCAAATCGACTATGTTGTAGCGAGTGTTCATGCAATGAGTAGGTGGAAAGGAAGAGATGAATCTCAAAACACAGAGGATCTCTTGACATGTCTAGACCACCCTGCTACAACTGTATTGGGCCATCCCACAGGAAGAATTCTTCAGGGTAGAGATGGTTATGAAATCGACCTACACGCAATCCTAGAACATATGTCGCAAGCAAACAAAGATGGACAGTTGAAAGCAGTAGAATTGAATGCTTCCCCTTACAGATTAGACTTAGACTGGAGACTTTGCAAAAGGGCAAAGGAGTTAGGAGTTCCAGTATTTATCAACCCCGACGCCCATTCTGTTAAAGGATTGGGCGATATTGAATACGGTGTCATGGTTGGTAGAAAAGGGTGGCTAGAAAAGTCAGATGTTCTAAACTACCTAACTCATGAAGAATTAAGTGCAAAATTAGGTGTTTGAATGAGATTTACAAGAGCTATCATCATATCAATGCTAATGTTTTTCCCGGGCGCTATCGTTGGCCTATTTGGATGGCTTGCTACTGGATCATCCGAAGATAATACATTACCAGAGGTCATATTTTTCTGCAACATAGTCCCATTAGGATTTATCTTTGTGGGGTTCATTTGGGCTTGGATTACAGGGGAAGAATATAGTCACAATTACCAGGGTTGATTCTATGAAGCGTTCTGAAAAAGCTGAGATTATTCTCAAGATGCTGGAAGAATATTACCCTGAAACACCCGTTCCTCTCGACCACGAGACTCCATTTCAGTTGCTTATCGCTGTCTTGATGAGCGCTCAGACGACTGACAAAAAAGTCAACGAAGTTACTCCCGAGCTTTTCCGGCAGGGCCCAGATGCGAAAGCAATGGCTAACCTCAGCCCTCAAAAAATTCAGACTATCATTAGAGAAGTTGGACTTGCTCCAACAAAGGCAAAAAATATCTTCAAATTATCCAACATATTGTGTGATGATTATGGTGGTGAAATACCTGATACCTTTGAAGGATTAGAGAGCCTTCCAGGCGTTGGACACAAAACTGCTGGCGTTGTAATGGCTCAAGCGTTTGGAGTCCCTGCTTTTCCCATAGACACGCACATTCACCGCTTAGCAGCAAGATGGGGGCTTTCTAACGGAACCAATGTAGTCAGGACAGAAAAAGACCTCAAAGCGATATTTCCCAAGGAGTCTTGGAACAAATTACACTTACAGATAATCTTCTTTGGAAGGGAGTATTGTCCTGCAAGGAATCATGATCTCACTAAATGTCCTATCTGTTCCTGGGCGGCGACAAAGAAGAGAATTCGGGAAGAGATGCGCTCTCGATGACATCTTGAAACCAAGACATTGTGTCTAGAGCCAATCTAGGTCGTGAACAGACCTGTTGCTCCGTCCAAAATGAACGAGGATAACAGACTAGCTAATGCTGCAATCCAGAGCAATTGTATTGTTTGACCAACAGCACTAGTAAAACCGCCTCCTCTAAGCCTTGTAGCTATGAATGAAACTGCAAGTACTTGAACTAGAATAAGGATTGAAGCAATAATTTTGAACATCATAATATTATCTTCAACCGCAGTAGGGTCTTCCATTACAGGTAAAACAAACCCACCTGCTGCGTCTGTGATGGAGCCTATGTCTGTCGACTCAGCAATACTTGATGCCACACCAGCAATAGTCTCTCCCAATTGTAAAACGATGGAGATTGTTACGTTTAGTGACACTACGGATGATATCAAAAGACCCAAGGCTACACCCCACATAGTAGATGCTGACAGGCTTCTTCTTCGCCTTAGAGACATTAGGTTAGTTATCGAGCGCGAAACCATGTCTGCTGTTGCAGCTGGTTCTCCAGATGACTGAGATCCTTCGATGTAGATACGATTGTATCTTGAAATTACAGCTGAGTTGGTATCAGCAGCAAAGTAATCCCATGCCCTTTCACTATCGATTCTAGTTGACAGACGCTTTTCTAATCGGTCGATTGAAGCATCTAACATACCGAAGTCGATGCCGCGGAGTGCTTTGATTGTGGCACTTGGTTCTGCACTCCTAGCTTGTGCTGTTCCGCCCAATGCACGAATGAAATCTGGATAAGCCTCATCTCTTCTGAGCACTTTCTTTTCTTCTCTCTGGACCAAGGTTGATGGAACCAAAAGAGGTGTAAGTGGTATCGCTAGCAGGATCAGCCCATATTTATCCCAACTAACGGTCAGGCCTTCCCAATAAGTAATCACGACAATTATTGTAACTATGAATAATAAGGAACTCACCAATCCAGCCCCCATCCACGATTGTCTAAACAGAATTCTAAATGGCGTTTCAAACAAATCTCTGGCGAATGTCTGATCGTCAGGAATAGTTGCTCTAAACGCAAATAACGCCCCTATTTGTATTACAATGAATAGGAATCCTGCAAGTAATAACCACCTCAGGCGTGTTGCAATTTCTATTGGAGTGTCACTACTACCATTACCAATTTCGAATAGGATTAGATGAATCCCTGCGACTACTAATCCGAATAAACCCGCAGAAACCAATGAGACATAGATTTCTTTCAGTGTGTCTACACTCTCTAACCTCGTATCATACAATGTGTTGTATTGCTCAGCGACCGTATCTTGCTCAGCACGCATGAAAGCGTCGATTGGCTGACCTGCTTCTATTGAAAACGCCATTCGGTCCAGAAAATCAGACCACAATGGTGAAGGAGATTGTTGGGCTACAATTCTAGCAGCTTCTGGAAGAGATGTATGCCACTTATCTACCAGTGTCTCAATTCTTTTTACTTCTTGAGCAAGTTCTCCATAGTCTTTCATTTGTCTCAGTATATCGAAAATTGTGTTGGCTCCAACTTCTCCCAAGGACAATATTCCCATTCTTGTGATGAACATGTGCATCTCTTTTTCGATCTTTAATGCTGACCGATTCACTTCTAATACAGGGAAGTAGATTGCAGCAGCTCCCGTAAGTAAAGGCAATATCAGCAACAGAAATACTCCGGTAAATCCAGCAAATAATCCACCTTCAGCAAATCCGCCAGTTAACCAAATCATCAAAGCTGCCGAGATTAAACCTGCCAATGCAGAGGGTAGAACGAATAGAAATAGGAATCTTGAAACCGGCATTTCCAGCCTTCTCAAGGCGATCTGCCATATCGCCATCCTTTCCATTTCATCACAACCTCATTAACGCTCTGTAATACTAACCCAGGTATCTATCGCGGAGCGGAATGTATCCCAGCCACCGTTGTAATAGATGTTCAGCAAGTCAAACACGTCGTCATAATGAGTAAGTCCTCTATCCACCATAGTTTGGATTGCTTCTGTTCTTCGAGTGACCTCGTCGTATACGTCTCTCTTGTTTTCAAACCCTGCCAATGCTGCAATCTTATTCTCAAGCAGGTGAGATTGGAACATTCCACGGAAATAGTGCTTATCCTTGATTGGATCCCACTCGAACATTCCTCTTGTCAAGACACCATCACTGTGCTTGTTGTAGCCAATAACCTCGTCTATACCGGTAATCCTTCTTGCTATACCGCCATTCAATTCAACTACTTCTTGGAAAATAGCGAAATTTAGGTTGTCAAAGAATCTGATTGGAACGTTGATTGGATCTCCTGTAAACCTTTGAATCATTTTTACGATTGATGATGCGTGGAATGTTGCAATAACAGGGTGACCTGTCTGCATAGCCTGGAATGCAGTTGCTCCCTCAACGCCACGTATCTCACCAATTATGATGTATCTGGGACGGGAACGAAGTGCTGCTTTTAGCAAATCAAACATTTCGACTCGGCTTTCTTCATTCTTTGAGTCTCTTGTAACTAGCCTCTGCCATATCTTGTGCCTAACCTTAACTTCAGGAGTATCCTCAGCAGAGTAAATCTTTACATTGTGATCAATAAATGGTAATATTGCATTGAGAGTCGTAGTTTTTCCAGAAGCGGTTTCACCACTTACTAGCACTGACATCCCATATTCCAGACATATCCAAATGTATGCTGCTACTTGTGCGCTCATGGTTCCCCACTGAACAAGTTGAGTTACCGAGATTGTTTCTTCCGCAAATTTCCTGATTGTGAATGAAGGACCTAACATAGATACGTCATCTGAGAATATGATATTGATACGAGAACCGTCCAGTAGAGCACCATCGATAATCGGCTTGTTATCAGATACAGGTCGGCCTATTCGCTCCGACATTGCTCTAAGATATCGAGCCAGTAAATCCCTTTCGCGGAATCGGATATTTGAGGTAACCATGCCGAACACTTTGTGATCCATGTGAACGTGTTTTAGACCAACAGAGTGTATATCTTCCAGCATTTCATCTGAGAGCAGTGGCTCTAATGGACCATTCCTGATTAGGTCACGGATGATGATATATCGCAATCGGTCTCGCTGTTCTTTTGTCACGGTTATTCTTTTGTCGTCTATTCCTAAGACTTCCCACATCCTACCCTGCCGACGTGTTCCAACTCTAACCTCCGTGTCGAGAACAGTGTATCTATCAATCATACCAGATAGAATGTTTTCGAATTCATCATCTGTAGTAAAAGAAGGTGCTGTTGGAGCCTCCTGTAATAGAACCTCAATTAGTGTTCTGCGAATATTTTCCTCCTCGTCTGTGAGTTGTGGCTCCAATCCGAACCACAAGGTTTGGCCCTCTGAACCATCCTCAGAAATCGGCTTATACATGTGGACGAAAATTGGTTCTTTTGTAATGTAAATTAGATTCATTGGCTCAATTTTTCTTGCATCTCTATCTAGGGGGCCATAGTAATATGGTCTACTTCCATACTTTGCCTCAAAATCGCTCACCCATTGAGCGACATGCGGATGAGCAGCCATTACTGATTCGAGATCGCCTCTTTGGAATTTGAGTTCTTCGTCAGCCATCAGCTCACCGCCGTGATATCAACAATGAAGCCCATGTAAGGCTCTACACGCCATCCTACACTAGATTGAACTGGCCCGGCCGCTCTGAGGAATCTGGTTACAACAATTGTCCGCTTGATTTCTCCGCCAACGAATCCGGATTGCATGTCTAGTAGTATTTCACATGATGAGCGGAGTTTGTGTAGCAATTTACCATCCATTTCCGATGGATCAACAGTAAGTAAAAGAGATCTAGATTCACTACACACCCTCCTGAGTTTTTGAAGAACATTCACTTGCTCAACAGTTTCTAGGCCAGTTGGCATTAATGCTGATGCAGAGTCCACAACTACAACATCGGATTTCTCAATAGCCTCAGAGTCAAGAACGTCAAACAAATCAACACCATCCTTAGTTTCTGCAATTACTCCAAACCTAGAGAATATCAGCAGCCTGCCTGATGCGATATAATCAGTGATAGGATACCCTATTGATTCCATTTGCTCTATCCATCCCCTAGTAGTTAACTCGGTTGTCACCACCAGAACTTTGGAACCATTTTCTAGCAAACCGAAAACTAATCTTTGGCTTACTAATGATTTACCACTTCCAACCTCACCTTGAATCATCCAAAGGCTACGATTCGGCAATCTCAATCCCATTGCGTTCGCTAAGCTATCTTGTTCAAGAGTAAATTCATAGCCATCCTCAACGGGTTTTGGAGGTTCATCAAACACTCAATCTCACCTCCGCAGATTCTGAATCTGTGCCTTTAACGCCGTCCACGACAGTTGACTGAACCACTATTGTAACAGTGGCTAAATCATTGTCTGAATAAGCAAATGATGCATCAGAGACTGTTACTTCAAGGACGTGGTCAGTAGCCCAAACTCCGCTTGCAGGATACAATGTTGCTGCGCCAACAACCGTGGAAGAAACCCCATCAACAAATATTGTGAAAGAGGATTTGTCAAGCGACCTTATTCCAGTGTTTTGAAAATACAATGTTATTTCCTGGTTAGAACCTGACGTATCTAGCAACACGTTTCCTCTGTCGCCACTGAATGATACATCTGTTTCAGCATCTGCAACTTTACCTCGATTGTTTTTCCCCGTAGCTTCAGCAACATCTCCCCAAGACTCTAGCAATACGACAGAGGCCAGGCCACTAATCAATAAAGATGTGACAAGCAAAATCATTGTGCTTGAACCCCCATCTGCCATTATTTCACCTCAGTTTACAGACGATACTATCGTTCGACCATCAATTGTCAAAGCTAAGTTATTTGCAGTAGTGTTGGAATTGTCATGTATAAACTCAAATGTTTCACCGGGAAATATAGTATCCGGTGAATAACCAACTATTCCAGAGGATAGATTGACAGGCGAATTTGAGTCAATGAATACCCAAGAGAAGTCTGTATTTATATCGGTTGAACCGTCATTAGTAACGTTAGCAAAGACTAGTTTTCCAATATTTACAGAAATATTCAGATCTACTCCTGTATTTGGACCTACAACCTCAAGGAAATATAATGAGGGATTGTAGAGATACGATGAACCGTAATTAAGGACTTCAAGTCCGGTTACTATACCTCCTGAGATTTGTAGGTTGGCAAGGAATGATCCAGCACTACCGTTTACTTCGACTTGACCAGGGGAATATCCCGTGCCAGGATTGTTTATGCTGAATGAAACTACCGCTCCTTCGACATTATCGGCATTCTGTATAGAGAATTTAGCGATGGGCTCTGCAGTTGCCTCGATCTGTGCAATGGAATCCTCCACCTGCGCCTCGAGTGTAGCCATCGCTAATGCGAAAACTACGAGCAATGATGTTCCAACCACCATCGCTCCAACTGCAACACTTCCCATTCACTCATCTCCTCTTAATGCCCTTGCCCTTCTCCAATTGGATATTAGTGCTGAGAATGTCAGCAACTCCCTGTGAGGCAAGTGGTCTTCAAGTGCGCTCTCGGTGTCTCCGGGAGCTGCCATTTGAACTATTGCTAGAACGTGTTGTCCCTCATCAGATGTAAGCATTCCAGAACTCATTGCTTTCTGAGTAAAGGATACTGCCGCCATTCCAGAGAGGTTATCCAGCAAGAGTGCTGCAACCGTTGGTGCACCAACTGTTCCATCCGCACCATCTCCTAGATGAGCTGGTGCTACTAAGAACGGATTTGATGCTAGCGCTTGAGCCTCATACAATTCCAGTAATGGTGCAGAATCCTCTGCCATAAGACGGTCTGAATGGGCATCAGAAATTACCTCGCCAGATGCAGTTATAATTACGTCACCTGCTTCATGGTCTGCTTCAATAGAAGATTCCTCTCCGCTAGAAACAGTAACCACATTCTGCTCGATTCTAGTCTCAACTTTACGCAACACATCGTCAACCAAATCCAAGCGATTTGATATCAATCGCTCTAAACCAGATGTGTCTATGTTAGCCTGAGCCTGTGATGCTGGCATTCCACCTGCTGCGGGTAATGATCCAGAACTGTTCAGTCTTGCACGAGTCGGACCAGGGGCTATTGTCCAAGCATCCTCCTCAGTTAGTTCCCCCTGTTCGGGAACAGGGACTTGTTCGACTGCTATGTTGGACATAACCCTGAGGCGCTCCTCCGACAGAGGGTTCTGTGATTCCCCAGTTTTCTCGTTATTACCGAATGGCCACGCCATATCAGTACCTCCTGATTCCAGTTGAGCTCTAAACACTCCAAGAGTGATAATTAGAGCCCAGCCCGAATCAGATAACTAGGGTTCCTCTGGTTGTGTCAGATAGGTAAAGTGTCTCGTAAGTAGAGCCTCCACCTTCAACGTGTATCCAGAGAGTTACTTCGCCATTTACTCCAACGCTCAAAGCATCGCATGATGCTGTTGCTGCTGTGTCAGCATCCATAACGAAGGAATAGCTTACACCTGGCAATAAGTTTGTAACTGGTCCGTCACCATTACCATCTGCTACGTCATCAACATCATCTGCATTTGTGAAATCACCTGAGACATATTCGTAGTCTCCGTTGGTATCTTCACATGTCAGCTGGAATTGAACATTCGCTGCTGTTATAACTTCGGAACCTGGTGCGGTCTCAAAGTAAAGTAGGTATGAGTCATCAGGATTGAATACAAATACCGAATTAACTGATATCTTACCAGATATTTCTTGTTGTGTATCGCTACCAGATTGTTGTGCGTTTTGTTGCAGTTTCTCACCGGTTTGGATAATTACAGCAGATGCAACCGCTGCAACCAAAATTAGCGCTATGAATACAATCATTGCACCAATACCAATCGATCCTAGTTCGTTATTTTTAATTTGATTATTTCTCTTCATGATATCACCTCAAACAACTGTGTCTCCCCTATCAGTTCCCACATAACTTAGCGTCTCATAGGTAGTTCCTCCACCATCAGCGCTAACAATCATGGAATGTTCTTCATTCAAAACTGGAGGACATCCAGCTCCAGCAGCTCCAACATTCAGTTCTACCATGTAGGTTTCACCAGGATTGAACTGAGCTACAACTGTTGCACCATCTAATTCAGTAGCCGCAGAAAGATCACCATCTGCAACTGCTGGAGTTCCTGCGCCATCATCACAGATAACTGCCCAATGTACAGCGTCAGCTGCAAGTGGCTCGGAACCGGGTGCCAATTCAAACACCATGTTTATTTCTTCATTTCCAGCAGTTGGAGTATCTCCTACCCAGACAGTGATTATCGAAATCTTACCCGATATCTCTTGCTGTGTGTCGCTACCCGACTGCTGTGCGTTCTGCTGCAGTTTTTCACCCGTCTGGATGATAACTGCGCTCGCAACTGCGGCAACCAAAATGAGCGCAATGAATACAATCATTGCACCAATTCCGATTGAACCCCAATCGTTTTCTTCTTCATTCATTCTTTTTTTCTGCATTGGTTTTCACCTCTTTTTTTCTCTACAATCCTCTCAAACGGCAAACCGCCGCAGAGTGGAATATCATCAGGCGCCGAATTCACCTCCGTCGCCCATATCAATCGATAGCGGCATCACTATCGTTCCTGTTTCATCAGGGGATAATTTCTCCACAAGTGGGAGAACATCTGCCTTGTAACCCGGAGGCATCCAAGGTTCAAGTAGTAGGTCACGAATTGTTTCCATACTCCTATTTTGAACGCGAATTGTAACATTGACCTGCCCTGCTGATATCTCATAACCAGTTTGTATGGCAAGTTTTCTAGATAGAGGAATCTCATCAATTGCGAAACGTAGACCTGGCTTAACTTCGAACCGCACTAGAATGACATCCCCTGGACGAATTATTGGTAGGTCAATTGATTCGGGAATACATTGCCATTCTTTTGGGACTGGTGGTGCTAATCTCATCTCAGGAATTGGGCGATTGCCGTCATTGCAAAGACGGACTATCAAAACGCCATTATCTCCGCCAGCTGGCCATCTGGTGTCGACGCCCAGCCAGAATTTCCTAAACAGGAACGGGTTTAGGGCCACAGCTGAGTCTACTACTAAATCGCCAATTAACTGCTCAACCTCGTCAGCAGCATATCCTACCTCTCCAATTTCTGCTGCACCTGTTGCATTTCTGAGTCTTCTAAGAATTGTTTCGATTTCCGCCTCTGTCAGGGTTTTTTCCTTCAAAAGACGATTAAGCATAGCAATGTTTCTTCTCAATTCTACAACATCTGCCTCCACTGATGCCAGTGTCTTTTCTGCACGTCTGACTGACTTTCTGGCTCGGGCCAGTTTATGTTGTTCTAGACTGGTTCTTGCATCGTTGATATCATATTCAGTTGCAGCCAAAGAAGACTCATCACCAGATACACCATACACTATATGCTCCAGCTCTTTACTAGCTCTGATTAATCTGTCAGCACTTGTTTGTGAATCACGAATTACTCTTCGAGCGTCTTCTAGATCGTTAGCACCAACCTCATATTCTTCAGCCATCTTCTTTCACCTCCCCGTCTTCATCATCTTCGAACAAATCATCTAACTCTATTTCTAATGAGGGCGATTCAACAATTTCATCTTCTGTGATTGACTCATCAGTATCCTCATCCTGTGTTAGCAAACTAATGTCCTCATCCCAGTTAGCAACTTCAGCAGTAGAAGATTCGCCATCAGCAGCAACGTTTGGCTTTGGAGTTGAGATTATTGAAGAAATATCAAGACCATCACTTGCTAATTCTGTTAGAAGACGTGCAGGATCTCCGAGGTCTCTCTCTATTCGGCTAGCCTGCACTTCAACTTCAGTCAAGCGACCATATAGCGAGCCATACATCCTGTTCGCATTCCAAATCAAGAATACAACACCAACTATCACAACGGCCAAATACCCGACAAGAGACATAGCGTTCGCTGAATTTCCAGCCATCTGCGGAGGGAAACCAAGGATAACACCAATCATGCCAAGAATTGGCATTGACAGTATTATTGCCAGCTGCCTCTTTGCGTTTGACAGCACATCAAAGTGATCGCTGTAGAGAGTACTAATTCCCTTTCTTGCTCTCTGGTAGTCCTCATGAATCAACTGGAATTCATCTGTTGATTTCCAAGTCATTATCCAAACCCAAACTGCCGCTATGAGAAGGACAACTATTCCTGCGTAGTTGTTGTTAGTCAACTGCATTAGATGGAATGCAAAACCTAGTGCCAAAACACCAGAATATACTGCTGCAAGTCGGAATTTATCATTTTGACCCACTAGTCTGATTAAACCAATTGACGTGATGAGTAGAGCCAAAAATGCAACGAATGACACTCCTATTCCCGGAGACCATGATTCTACTTTTTCGTCTATCTTTTTAGATGTGGAGTTCAGTTCGTCTCCGTTAATGTATTCTCCACTTACCTTTAGTTCGCATGACACTTCTCGTGATTGTGACCACCAATCTAGGTTTTCATTTTCAACATTCCAAGTGTAAGATTTGCTACTTCGGGGAGCAATGAACAGTTCTTGTTGTGAAGCATCTTCAATATCAATGCCATCACAAATCAACTCACTTTTAACATCGAATGCAATTGCTGTTCCAACGTTTGATACAGTTGCAGATATTGTTTGAGATTTGCCTTCGATAAGAGAGTTGTCTTCAAATCCAAAGTTTTCGATTTCCAATTTGGGGTCTGTGTCAAAGTAGAATGAAAAGGTAGCATTTGAGAATTCTGTAAACCCATTATGCTCATCAGGATGATATAACCTAAATGTCAAGTCATAACCATCATTCGTGACTATATTTGGGGAGCGGGGTTCATCTATGACAATCTCTAATTCGTTTGTTGCCCAAGCCTCAACCTCTGGAAGAGAGATTACAGAGTGAGATACTCCACCGCAATTATTATCCAAATTTAAAACCTCATCTGTGCCATTAATTCGAATAGCAAAGTCCCAATCATAATCTTCATCTGTATCGTAATTAGTTGAATTAATGCGTCTTTCTGCCCCACACAACTCTATCATGTAAGATACTGAATTTCCTATGCCTTGCGGAGTGTGTGACCACTCGATGAATTCAATTTGTTTATCATCGTCTAGGCTTTGAACCTCCAATTTGTATTCCTTGTGACTGTATAGCCTAGACATTTTGAGAACGGTTTTTGCAGTCGCAGTTCCTTCAACAGTTGGGTCTTTCGGATCCATTGTTAGTATAAAATCAGCTAATAGGTGAATATCAGGATTAAAATCATCTAATTCAATCTTGAATTCTAACGTTGTCGGCACTTGAACTGGCAAAGAGATGTTGTTATCATATCCAGAAACAAGGTCCCAAGCCAATGAATTCGTTTGCAAACCTGGTTTGAAAATGTCATAAGTTAAATCCACAACCACATCCTTATTTCCTACATTGGTGATTTCTACTTTCCATGTTCTATCTTGTCCTCTGTAATACTCCATCTCATCTGGCCAGTTTTTGAATTCTACTTTGAATACAGGAGATATTTGTAAAGTGAAGGTTCTAGCAACTAAGAAATCCCCATTGTTTGTGCTGTAGAGGGAGATAGTTACGTTGTGGGTATCTCCATCAGCCAGCCTATACTCTCCACCTAAGGACGGTATTGAAATCGTCAGGTCATTTCCTTGTGAGCCATTGATTGGCAAAACCATTTGATACATCTCCCAACTTGTGTCCCAACCACCCTCTACAACCGCTGTAACATTGAGGAATTCGATGAGATTGCCATTATTGGTAAACTCTACCTCTATTGTTTCGTTTTGACCAGGAGTAACTTCGTGAAGATTATCCACATCGATTTGTAAATCTGTGTCAGCAGAAATATTAGCTACAATTGAAGCGGATTTATTGATTCCGTTAGCCGATTCCACATACAAAGTAGCCATGTGTAACTCATCAGCACTAGCTTCTGTATCTGGATTTAGACGAATTCTAACAGAGTCACTGTATCCTGGCGCTACAATTACGTTTGTTGGAGATTCTAGTGAAAAGTCGACATCTCCCCTGTTCGAATCGTCTAACCAAACTGAGAATGTTGTTGCAACATTCCCGGTATTATTGATGTAGACTCTAGTTAACGGAGATTCGTAAGGCGATAGATCAATAGTGTGATTTGTGGGATATAGCTCGAAGTTTATTGATTCCTCTACCCTAATTAACAATGTGTTCATCGAGAGAACTTCTCCCGTATCCCTGTCCTCGACTCTTATGTTGATTGGTTGAAGAGTGTCCGCAGGAGCTTGGGGGTCGGTAGTAACACTCAGCGTGATGTTTGAGATGTGATTACTTCCAGGAAAGGGATGATCTGACATTGAGGGAGTGAGATTTGAAATGATTGAAGGATTGTTAGTAGTAGATGTATCTAATGTAGCAGTCCAAAGATCAGGCAAATCATCTTCTATAACCAGTCTGTAACTAGTTATGTCATTACCCGTATTTGCAAACTTAATTGGGATATCGGTTAGATTACCAACATCGGCCTCCAATGGACCCAGTGTGATAATCTCACCATCTTTTATGCTAGGAATGATTATGCTGACGTTTCTTGTAACACTACTAGCAAGAACTCCACTTGATTGCTGGCCTGCTGTCAGTTGTGGAGTTGCTGTCACAGGAAGTATCAGTTCTCCTGCTAGTGGCATCTCATCTCCCGGGCCATCGATAGCTAGCCAAGATTGGAATATCTCACCGACCTCTAATCCTGATACGCTGTTTGGTGTTACTATCGAAGTCCATCTAACTGCCTCGTTATTACTACCTGGGCTTAGTGGAGTGAAACTGGGAGAAGAGACGGAGATGTTTGCATCTACACCACCTGTAACTGCACCTCCCAGATTGTGCCTGACTTGAACAGATAAGGATAAAATTTCATCGATTCCACCTGAACCATTAGCCTCAATTATCTCTTGAGGTGTTAATATTATCTGGTCCGTCTCTGGACTTGGATCTACTGCTATTACTGCTCTGACTACCAATTGTGTAGAGTTAAGCGCTGGTATACCACCTTCTACTGGGGTTGCGGAAACCCAGCTGTAAATGCTATCTCCTGCTGCATTTCTCTCACCCGTGTCAAGTGGAGACGATATTGGTGCAGGCGTAACTTGAACGAATACAGTAATGTTTGAGCCGACCGATATGACATCTGTAACGGGTGTTGTTAATATGACATCCCAATTATCTGCCGAAGAAGATAACCCTGCATCTAAATTAAACGCTGCGGGAACATTTCCCGTGTTTACGATAGTAAATTCTAGGGATTCAGTTTGAGCAGGCGTAACGGTCACTGGACCAACTGGGGCAATGACAGTAGCTTGATACTGGTCTCCAACCATAACGTGTGCTACACTGCGAGCGGTGTATGGAGTAGAGGACCCGCTTGTCAAGTTGAGGTATATATTCTCAAGAGTAGGTTTTACCGCAGAAGCGGGTACTGTAACCAACACTGCGATTGATGTGGATGCACCAGCTTGAAGATTTATGACCGAACCATCCTGACTATTGTCATGCCATCCCAAATCTGACCCTAACTGAACTGTTAGATTATCTTCGCTACCAAGGTTGGATATTATCCAAGTCAAAGTCGTTGTTGCTC
This sequence comes from Methanobacteriota archaeon, assembly GCA_002710015.1. Lineage (GTDB taxonomy): Archaea > Thermoplasmatota > Poseidoniia > Poseidoniales > Poseidoniaceae > MGIIa-K1. Next base: position 73,614 of record PAOW01000029.1, read on the forward strand.
CAGGCTCAATCGCCCTGTCTCCTGGAGTGGATACATCAATGATATAGTCGGAAAATGTGATTGTTTCAACCGAACTAATCACAGTATTAGTCCACACTGTCCCATTGAAAATGACTCTAGCCACCATCGTCCATGTGCCCAACAATGGATTTGCATCAAATGATGCAGATAAGGTTCCACCAGCCGAGGGATAGAGAAGACTACCCGGGTCTAGTATTAGCGTGTTCGACCAAAATGAGACCTTATTACTTGGATTCGATTGTTCCGTGAAATTCAATTCCATTACCGCTGATAAGTCCATTACACCATCATTTCTAACAGTCGCATCAAATGTGTGAATTGAATGGTTGAGGCGAACATCTGGAAATCCTCCGGTTGGGCCAGGAATATTATCGCCTAAGACTGTACCAAGGTGGAACAATGTTACGTCAAAGGAAATTGAGTTCTCGTTATTGTTAGTGTTGGTATCTGCTGATGAAGCTACTCTGGCGAAGAGTGTTTGGTCATCTCCTGAAAGTGCAGTCCAGTTGATTAGTATTGGATTGGAGGAAGTTGCTGCTGGAATATTTCCTAAACTGATTGAGGTTACTACCGACTCAGCGGAAGAAGGAGATGCACGATGGACTAAGTTTAGAGTCGCATCTCCATCTCCTTGTCCTGAGTTTGTAACTACAATTCTTACTATATGGTCTCCAGGAGCAAGCTTTGTTTCACCGGAGTATTCGACAGAACCACCTGATGACAGTGTCATTACAGATACTGAAAAATCGGGTGTTGATCGTCCGCTAGTTGCATCAACAGTTAGTGCAGGCATTGCTATCTGCAAAAGAAAAACTGCAAGGATAACAGTTGCAATGTTGCGACTAGACATCCGCCATTCCCCTCCTGAATGCGTGGATTTGTACAGATTTACCTTGCCTAGTCCATGCTGCTAGGAGTTGTTCCATCAACCTGTTGTGTACATGATCGTCTATTCCCAGCCTCCTTCTCTCCTCCCAAAGCAGAAGTTGCTCCGCCTGTGTTAGAACGCCGTCTTTGAGATACAATTCAAGTGTTCTGCGATAGGAATCTCGGTCCGATACAGCGTAAACAATCTCGTCACCGGGAAGCATGTCTGCTCTATCTTGCAATATATTTCCAAGGTTCAGTGCTTCCTCGTAAGATAAGATTCTTCTATCGAGGTCGCTTTGTATGTTTGAAGCAATTTCCTGCAAGGAATATTTTGTGGAAGCCTTGTGTATGTGCCGCATGAACTTACGGCATCTGCGAGACATGCGGCTGGCTGCCATAGAAAATCTATGAACCGGGCGGATTATAATACAATCGCCCGATATGTCAATTTTAATGCGCTGTGCAAGCAAATAGATGCAAAACGCATAAACACAGTGTAGTGAGCCTTTTTTACCGAATTACCTCAAAACAAACCTTGATTTGGGAGGCCGAATAGGAGCTGCCATGACAGATACTGTAACTTTAGCAGCTGGTGACAAATCACCATCGTTCGACGCACTCGATTCAAAAGGAAACAAACACAATCTCAGTGAAATTCTTTCATCTGGAAGCAAGGTAATTCTCTATTTTTACCCGAGAGATTCCACACCCGGGTGCACCACGCAGGCTTGCGACTTCAGCGAAAACCTTAGCAAGCTCGAAGGGTATGGATACAAGGTATTCGGTGTATCGAAAGATTCAGCTAAGAGTCATGAGAAATTCATCGATAAACAGAGCCTTGGCTTCCCTCTATTAATGGATGAGGACGGTTCCCTACATGCCACGTTCGGAGCATGGAGGAAGAAGATGAATTACGGTAGGGAATACATGGGTTGTGCAAGATCTACCTTCGTCATAGGAGAAGATGGTAATCTGATATTTGCGAGATACAACGTTAAGGCCAAAGGCCACGTATCCATGCTTACACGAGAGTTGGGCCTGGATGAATAGTGATGGAAACCAAATGGTCCGTTTAGCCAATGGTGCCACTGCATGGCAACCGTGTATGGTAGGTAGTGACCAAATAGGGAGTAGTTCGAACATCGGAGCACTCTCGCACATAGGGAAAAATGTAGTAATTGGAGAAAATTGTAGAATTCAAGGGTCAGTGTATATCGCCGATGGTTGCAAAATCGGAAATGATGTATTCATTGGACCAAATGCAACATTAACCAATGACAAATACCCTCCTTCAAAGGGAAAGTGGTCACCCGTGATTGTTGGAGACGGTGTAATTATCGGCGCAAACTCTACCATCGTAGCCAATGTAACATTGTACGAATCATGCGTAGTTGGTGCTGGATCTGTGGTAACCTCAGATATACCAAGCAGAGAGGTGTGGGCGGGTAACCCTGCAAAATTCTTGATGTCGAGAGACGAATACGAGAAAAGGAGGCTTGAGAATGAGTAAAACTGGAGTTATTGAATTCCTTCAAAATTGTCTTGAATATGCCGATGCGTCAATACTTCGCAAAGAGAAACGAGGTGATAATGAAGAAATTATTTCTGAATGGAAAGCATACAGAAATTATACTCAGTACGCTCTTGAGGAAGTTGAAAAGGGAGATTTAGACCATTGGTTTACAAGAGCTTTTTCCAAGGCTGATATGGAAATTGACATGGATAATCTAGACCACTCTACCCGTAGTAAATGGCTTGCTGCAACTGTGTCACCTAGACCACTAGCACTTGTTTCAACTAGAGATGGAGAAAGAGAAAATGTCGCTCCAATGACCAGCCTATCGGTAGTATCTAACTCTCCACCCCTTATTGTAATGTCATTGTCTCAAAATCGTGATGCTAAAAAGAGAGATACATATCTAAATCTGGTAAAAAATGGTGAGTGTGAATTACAATTCCTATGTCCTACAAAAGATGCGGCAATGGATGTTGATCTTGCCAGCACTCCGACCGAGGCAAGCGAGTGGGATTTGCTAAGTTGTGATGGACCAATTCACCCACTTGCAACTGTAATCATGAAGTGTAAATTGGTTGAAGACTATCCTCTACCCGAGGGTGCTGTTGCTCGACTGGTAGTTCTCAAAGTTATGAAAATGATCGTTCCATCAGAAATCCCGCCGAGGGAGGGTCTGTCTCTTCTATGCCAACACGGTGTTGATAGATTGACTCCTAGCCCCGAAGATTGGGGTCATGTAGCTACACATTACAGAAGCTGATCGAGACCTTCTTTCAGGGTGGTAATAGCCTGCCAATCTATCAAACTATTTGTTTCGACATCCGGAATCCTTCTCCTACTATCTCCATGATTGGGCTCACAAAATTTGTATTCTACTGATCTCCTTTTTGAGATAATCATTGCTAATTCTAACATTGATATTTCATCGGTAGAACCTAAGTTAAATGAAATTCCTGATTCTAACTCATACTCTCCCACTCTAATCATTCCCTCAACAACATCTGCAACCCAAGTCAAACTACGAGTTTGCGTTCCATCGCCATGGACCATTATGGGATTTGCCTCTAGCATTCTAGAAACAACTTGGCCATTTTTTCCACCCTTTAATCGAGTCCCGTATACATTATATGGTCTTACAATTCTTACATCCAAACCTTCTCTTACAGCGAATTGGCATAGGATTTCTCCCAAGTATTTCGAAGCACCATAAGAATGGCGCTGATGCTCAATTGCAGGAGGAAATACACTTGGTGAAGAGTTTGATAGAGGCATATTTTCCTGTTCCCCAAATGCTTCTGGAGATGAGTAAAAAATCAGCCTAACTCCCAATCGCTTTGCTATTTTTATTGCATTAATAGTCCCGTTAACATTCACATCAACTACCAAGTCCGCCTCATCATGAAAACGCTTTGTTCCATTTACTGCTGCAAGATGATGAATAACTTCGGGTGTGTGTTGAGATATTGCACGCTCCCAATCATCCAGTAACCTGACATCCCCCTGAACAAATTTCGCTGCTGTTGAAATTTGTGATTTTTCACCTCGAGACAAGTCATCTAGAACCACAACATCGTGTCCTCTGTCTACAAGAGAATCTACTAAATGCGATCCAAGAAAACCAGCACCGCCAGTCACTAGAATATTCATCAGTCATCAACTCGCTTCAAAATTTCTATTGTGACCTCATCAGAAATTTTGCTTACCTTGACTAGATCTCCATCGTTGACACCAATGCATGGATCTTCCTCAAATCCATGAGAGTATGGGACGTTGAGCAGGGAGCAAGCTGGAAGAGTTAATGAGCACACATCCCTATTTACAATCGCCTTTGGGCCTTTATCGGTGTAGATTAATCCCATCAAAACGTATGGAGCAACAGTAGAACCGGAACCTTTTGGATATATGAGAACCGTATCTTCGATACTCCTGCCATCCAGAGGGTGACCCGTTTCTTCAATAATCCCAGTATCTCTATTTACATATCCCAAATAAGTAATAGGAACATCAGTCACCATCGCAATTCCTTCAACCACCCAGTCCTCTTGAGAATTTAGCCCACTTCCAGTAGAAGAAAAATTTCCTGACTGATAGGTTTTTGAAGATGCATGTTGGGGTTGAGATTTTGGTTTCAAAGGAGGAACCTCACCTTGGCATAAATTTGGATTAAATGCGTGCGCTACACAATCTGAAATCGTTCCCACTGATGTTGGAATTTTATTCAAACCGCTCGTAAGATAGTGTTCTGCTTTCAATGAATTAGTCATTAGATGATTGTACAATTTTCTATTGTATGGGGTAACTTCGGGACAGGTGTCTTGCAGAATAACTGCCCCGGCTTCCTCGAGTATTCCAATTGAGCCATCAGCCTCTGCCAACTCATAATTCTCACCTGAGGTGAACACCCATAGACGTTCATCAGGTATAACCATCCCAAGTTCACAATGGCATCTAACCTCGGATGCCGTTATTCTTATTTCTTCAAGACTCGCCTGTGGACAACCGATCACAACTAAGTCGACTTGCCCCTTTGGTGCTAGTTCCTCGAATCGCAAATCAAGGTCTTTTTGTGTGAATATCAGAGATTGCTCATCGCCAGAAAGTTCAGGAGTTTTTGTGTGCCCTTCTGCCCATAACATTGGGCATCCATAATTTGCTGCCGCTGCTGTAAGGGCTTTTTTGGAAGCAAAGCTAACGTATTCAGGCAATCCTTTGATGAAAGGCATCGGCCCATATGGAATATCCCAACTGGGGCGCACCTGTTTTCCAATCCAATCTCCCAAGATTGACCAATCCGCAAGTGTTTTCATCTCGCATTTGACCTCAACGACAATATTTGGAATTCTATTTTTCTCGAGGTGTAATCCCCACATTGGGGCATATCCAGTTAGAGCTGTTGCTAAAGCGGACAAGCCTGATTCTCTGTTTGTAACCAAGTCCGTCCAAGAATTAGAAAAGGCAACTGCATTAGACTCAGCCCAGGATGCGTAACCAGTTTTACTTTCAACGCCTCTATCATATGGAGTGCAGGAGAGGGTCGCTTCAATTCCTAAACTCTCATATGCGGAAATAATTTCAAACTGCTGCTCAAGGAAATCTGGATAATCAATATCCATCTCTTCCATCTTTCTTTTGTCGCACCCTGCAGAATTCAGGGTTGTGGAAATAGCCACTGATCCATCTCCTGCCAAATCGGCTAGGAATCTACGAAGACCATGCCCTCCTGTGATTACAGAAACACCTGAAACATGGCTGTGGTCGACCTCAATAAAGCCTTCAGCCTTTGCAGTAATTGCTAGGTCGACAACTAGCCTAGCTGCTTTTTGACGAGTTGGTCCTTCATCGCCTGCGAGCATGCTCGCTAGCTTTTCAGGTAACTCCATGAGTATATGCTAGTAACACTATTCTTTCAACACTTTGTTAGCAGCACACTCTAATCTGAATACTTCGTGCGTAACTTATGGCAGCCAAACAATTGAAGAAAAAAAGAAATTGGAAGAAAATCCTCACTATATCGGTTATTACAATATCATTTCTCTTGAGCATAATTGCTATTCTTGCGACAAGCGATATCGATGAGATAAAGTCAGGTGAGGATGGAGAATCTTCCCTTACCAGAATAGATAGTTTGTATGGAACTCATGGGTGCGAAGAAGGAGGATTTAGTATACAGGTTGGAATTGATGACAACAGAAACTCAGTTCTGGAGAGTGAAGAGGTTGATGACATAAGGAACGTTTGCCATGGTAAGCAAGGTGAATCTGGACCAATGGGTGTTCGTGGATACTGGGGTTACAACGGCAGTGATGGCACTAATGGAACAAATGGGTCTATCGGACAAAACGGTAATTCTCCATTCATATCTGCTAAAACAGGAGAATACGGACCCTGCTCGAGAGCAGCAGTTATCGAAATGGGAAATAATTCTACCAGTAAGGTTGTGGAATCTGAAATAAAAATATGCTTTGAAAACCTTTCAAGCGGGAGGCTTAGTGATATCAATCAAAATACAGGGAATTCTTTTTCCACCGGTTGTAATGGAGGGCTTGCAACAGACGAAATCTTTGTTTTTGCAGCGGTAAAAGACGGTAATTGCAAACTTTACAAGTTGGATTCTGGAGAAGTTCAGTTACTGTCCCCGGATGTAGATTTCAAGCCGGGAAATAATCTAGGGTTCACTGAATTCAGAGGTAGAATTTGGTTCGATGCTGATGATGGTTCGGGTTTGGAGTTATGGTCAGTGAATGAATCTTCAATTTGGAAAGAGACCAATCAGAGTTTTTCATTTGATAGCGATTCAAAACTAATTATTGTAAACCAAGAATTAGTTCTATCAGCTATTGATGAAATCTTGATAATAGGTGATTCGGATGTGTTGATCGATGTAGCACACACTAATCTCACATCGGATAATGGAGTTCTTATCTTTAACACAGGAGATGGATTATCGATAAATGGCTCAATACATTTGGGAGAGATTCATTCCAAGGCTATTTACCATGGTGATTACTACTGGTTTTTTGCAAGCACGGATAACGACGGAGTTGAATTATATCGGGCTAATGAGAATGATTTGGAAAAAATGACTACCACCTTAAGTCAGTTTGCAGGAGATAATTTGGGGATTAATCTCGTCAATGGGCATATCGTGTTTGATGATTCAGATATTTATTCGTTCAACCCTAACTCATTGACATTAACAGTTCTAAACTCGACTATTACAGAAGTATCTACGGACTCAGAGTTTACAATTTTCGATGACAAAATATGGTTTGACTGTGGAATTGCTGGTTTCGGCTATGAGTTGTGTGTGAGCGACGGCGTAGATGCTTGGTTACACATAGACTACAATCCTGGAATGGCTTCTTCAAGTCCAGCAAATTTTGTTGTTGTCAAAGAGAATTTATTGTTAATCCTTGATAACCCGATAGAAGGCAGTCAACTAGCGCTAGTCACAGATACTGGTTTTGAGATACTCTGGGATCACAGCATATCCAGTCACGCAGGCGGAGTGCATGGAGGTATGTGGTCGGATTCAAGCAGCGTATATTTCATTGGAGACTCCGATGATTACGGGTTGGAACTCTATGGTTGGTCTCATGGTGAAATAAACGACGAATGGGTTGTAATCTATTGACGCCAGTCGTGCTTAGCTGCCAAAGGTTGTCTCCAACCTTGTCCGAATGCACGTTTCGACACCCTAGGTGCTGGCGCCATTTGCCACCGCTTGTGCTCATTCCTAGACAATCTTGTCAAAACATCATTCACTGTGGCAGGGTCATGTCCAGTTTCAATCAACCTTGTTGCATCGAAACCGTCCTCGATGTGCAAGCGTAAAATCTCGTCTAGAATCTCATAAGGTGGCAGACTATCCTCATCTTTTTGGCCCGGAGCAAGTTCAGCACTAGGTGGCTTAGTCATGGTGGATTCATTAACAGCATCTCTTCCAATTCTTTGGTTGAATTCTTTGGCTAGAGCGTATACTTCCATTTTGTAAAGGTCGCCAAGAGGTGCATAACCTCCAGCCATATCTCCATACAGAGTGCAGTAACCCTGACCAAGCTCAGACTTATTCCCAGTTGCGATAGCCATAGCTCCATTTGCATTTGCATGAGCCATAACGATTAATCCCCTCAATCTAGACTGAATATTTTCAGCCGCAACTGGGTTACCGTTAGACAGTAAATCCTCTAATTGTGAATCTGCCGTGCTGTGGAGTTCTTTTATTGGTCGAATCAAGAACTCGATTCCCAAAATTTCTGCCAACTCTCTTGCATCATCAATACTGTGTTGACTAGAATGCCTAGAAGGCATGGAAATGCCAGTAACGTTGGGAGCGCCCACAGCAGCAGTTGCAACACAAGCCGCTAGCGCTGAGTCTATTCCCCCCGATAGGCCGAGAACAATTTTCGAAATTCCACTTTTACGACAATAATCGGAAAGGCCTGTTACAACAGCATCGAGTTTGTCATCATCTTCAATGAGCGCATCGACTGCTTTGAGGAAGGTTACCTCCCCGTCTCCTATCCACTCACAATTTTTGGGGCTCTGCAAGTCTGCGATCAATATACCCTCACTCCATGCTGGAGCTATGATTGCATCACCATTTGGCCATGAAACTACTGAACGCCCATCAAAAACAAGGTCGTCATTACCACCCACTTGGTTAGTGAGTAAGAACGGATGACCTAGAGATTTAGCCGCACAGCGAGCAACTGCTAGACGTATTCCAGATTTATTGGCGTGATATGGTGAGGCTGATAAATTGACAGTTGCATCTAGGTTTGTCCCTTGCTTACCCCATTCAACTATCTGTTCTATTGGGTCGCTATCGTAATCATTGGGAGTCGCCTTGCAGTGTTGCCAAGCATCTTCACATATTGTTACACCAATTTCCAAATTTGCTATTCCTTTTGCTATTCCTGGTTGATCATCTGGTTCGAAGTATCTCGCCTCATCAAAAACATCGTATGTTGGTAGCAATTGTTTCCTTGTTACCTCACTGATGTTATCTCCTGCTCTTACAACTCCATTACCGGGCAGATTTCTACCACCAATCGCAGTGACAGGGGTCCCTACAAGAATTGGTATCTGTGAATTTAAACCACTAGCTACCTTGTGACAATATTCTACAAAATCCGTTTGCATTAACAAATCTCTAGGTGGGTAGCCGCTGATTGCTAATTCAGTTGTGACAGCCAAATCTGCACCTGCATCCGCTGCAACGCTAGCGAATTCGAGAATTTTCTCTGCATTCCCTTGGATATCTCCAACTGTTGGATTGAGTTGAAGCATCGCAATCTTACTAGCCATGTCAGCCCCTCATTTAGGCGCACAGAATTTTACTTACTATGCTTTTGCATGCATTCAGAAACCCAACATTCTGCACTCACACAAATTGTATTATTAGATTGTGATTGACTCAGAATTCTAGTTCTTCATCATCTAATTCCCAGTCGATTTCAGATTCTCTATGACGCATAGTTGCTGTTCTCATCCATGCTAATATGAATACTAATCCAACGCAGAGCATTAAGATTGTAATACCTAGTATCCATGGATTCGTTGAACCTAGCGAATCCTCTAGGAATGCTTCTTCTTGAGTTGGTTTTACATCCACGAATGCAGATTGACTAACCTCTTCACCCACTGTAACTTCGATCCTTTGAATACCTGGCGCGTTTGGTTTCCAATCCACAACCAGTGTTCCCAAAGACTCTGCATCAACGTAAATTGAGGATTTTGCTAATTGATTTCTCTCTCCACTTAAACTGACTACCTCAACCAGAACTTCTGCATCTCCTCCAAGCTTCCCGTCATTTCTTACATAGATTTGAACAACGGTAGGTTCATCAACTTCAAGACTTGATTTTGATAACTCAACTCCACTCATTTCAATAGAAAAATCGGGAATGTAGTGTTCTAGTTTCCAAGAACTTGCTGGATAGGAGTTGCTGTTTTGACTTGTCTCGAATGCGTTTCCTGCAACATCTCTTCCCTCAAACCTTGTTTTCAATATCAACTGCTCCTGTAAGAATTCAGGAGATATATCGGACAAATCGATGCTTCCAACAAACTCAAGACGCAGGCCTATTGAGTCATTGCCATCTAAAGTAAGGTCTGTGGATCCTGATGTAATCGGTGAGTTATCTCCTTGAACTGTAACCCACCAAATCATCTCTACTGAATCGGAATCGATACCGTAATTTTCTGAAATAACTACTCTTACATCGTGCTCTCCTACGCTCAATATCGAGGATTCTCGTGGAGAAATGAATTCAACAACTTGCGGTCCAACCGAATCAACTAATATCCACTTCACAGAGGTTGTTGAACTAGTCATATCGATTCCTTGCTCTGGCATGCATTCAATATTCCATGTAAGAGCGTGATGTCCCGATGTTATCGGGGCATACATCGAAGCTGTGAATATACCATTTACCGCAAGCGCTGAACTCTTAATTCCATTCAGTCGGGTATCAACCTCACAGTCAAATTGGGGGATTTCCATACTTCTGACAAAAGTAAGTTGGCCTGAAAGTTCCATTGGAGAGCCTGGTGAAACTCTTGCACCATCGCTAAGCAGAACACCATTTTCTACCCATAATGATGTATTATCCAGTATCATCATTTCGGATGAAAACCGCCATCTATTCTGCGGAAATGTCGTTATGTCCTCATTTCCGGCTCTGTCGATTAACAAAACAGCAGGCTCTCTCCTGAAGTCTCCCAAATCTGGGAGAGTCCACTGAGGTTCAATCACTAGGTTTAGAACCAATTCGGTTTGATAAGGGTCTGGTGTTTGGCCGTTTCTATCATTTATTTTGCATGATTTAATCTCGATATGATGCGTTTCACTCACACAATTATTCAACTCGCTGTCCCAAATCAGTAACAGTTTGTCACTCTGAAAGTTATCTGCAAGCATTAGTTGGATCTTATCTAAATCCGATATTCCATTTCTTTCCGTAAAGGAAATGTTGAGACCGTAGGATTGTCCTGGATGCAACCATGCACGTCTATCATCAACCCATTGGAAGCCATCCTCTTCGATTTCGGGGAATCCATCTGCCATGATTTGATACATGAATAGATGGTCTTCTACCATTTCTGAGCCACCACCTATTACCGGATATCCTGAAGGGTCTTGCCCGATAACATATCCTGCTACCTTTTCTCCAGGGAACGCCGATGAATCATCAATGAATGTGTAATACGACCCATAAGGTGAACTCAGATTTGAAGGAAGTGTAAGAGTCCTTGGAATATATTCTCCTGCGCTTGGCAAGCCATCTCCATTGTAGTCATTAGCCCATTCAGTCCAAAGCATGAGGGTAACATCAGTTGGAAGTGTGGGTTGATCTGTAATGTTGATTATAATCTCCTGTGCGGAAGATGAAACCTTGTGATCGTAATGCCTGATATTTGCACCTGTGACAACCGGTGAAAGCGGATCGATTACGAACAACCTATCCACTTGTGATGGATTACCAAGTCCTCCGCCAGCAAGAGGTGTTAATCTGGCAGAATATGTGATGTTTCCACTGGTAAATGGTGTGGTTGTATTGACATACCAGATTTCACCTTCATACTCACTCGTGTTTGCGATCACCACATCATTTCGCAATAATTCTAGAATATATTCCCCGGGATATGGTTTCTCACTCAAATCGCCAGATTCAAATCCAATATCGATTTCAAAACTCAGATTATCTGCCGCCATAAGATAATCATCATTTTGAGAAACTATGCCGCGTTCAGATGAAATCTGCATCGATTGAATTAGCATGTCATTATCTGTTGCTTGTGAACTCCAAGTTTCTATTAGTGGCATAGATACGACGCCATTGGCCAGTTGTATTCTAGATTCAAGTCTGAGATATTGTTGATCATCAAAATGCTGTGAAAGCCGGAATCTGGTTTTTATTTCGTGAATGTCCCCTGACACATTTTGCGATATACCACTCTCAAAGGTAAGAGAATCATCAATACCTGTCGAGATGACGCTTCCTCCTAAAATTGGTAAAAACCACATAGCAGCATCGCTGTTTGTGTATAAATTTAGTATAAGTCGATGAGGTGATGATTGATGTATCTCTGCTCTTGTAGTTAATTCTCGCCAATTTTCTGAAGGAGTGAGGGTCTGACTGTAGTTACCCCAAGTTAAAGCACCCATAGCAATATTTCCCGATGAGCTAAAAGTGATTATATCCACTAGTATTTCACAAGGGCTTGAAGCCGTAAATAGCAGTGGTAAATTGGAGGATTTACTGACATCCATCCTAGCTCTGTTCATCGCTAATACCTGCTCGTCAATCGCTGTCGCTGTAACAACTTCTCCTGCATCATACGCAATAGTTAGTCCACCCAGCCTATACTTCCCTGCGTCGGTAAGGGTCTCAATTTTCCCGACAACAAAATCTGTGCCTCCAGTGCTGTGAACTACTGGCGAACTGGCTGTCAAGAAATTCAAATCCTCGATTTCAGTATTATCTAGACTCAAACGTATCCCGTTTACAAACCCATTACCACCAGTTTGTGTCACCATGTTGTTACCGATCCACAGTGCTACTGTTTGCGCACCTATGCCCATAGCACTAATTTTATCCACCGAAATCTCAAACGATTTTGCGTTCTTAGGGATTAATACGTTGTGCCAAGAGGTTGGGTTCAAACCAACATCAAATTCCATCGAAGTATTTCCATCCAAAAATACGTCTTGATTGCCCCAAGTGCCTATTCCCGGCCCAGTTGCTGACCATTCATACAATCCATCACTGTCAATATCCATCCGCGGCTTGAGAACCTCCTCACTAGGGAAGAGCTGAACCCCAATTTGGTCAACTTCCCAATCCCCTGAGCCAGAGTATTGGATTTGAATTCTAGAAGCAGCAATATCAAGTTCGGTTATGGCAGATGTCTGATTTATCGCCATCCAGTTGCCATCATCAATCGAGACTGATGTGATGATATTAGTTTCTGAGGGAGTATCAAACTTGTAAGCTGTGAAAGGCATATCAATATCGTAAACAGGTGAAGTAATAACTGAATTTGAATTACCAACAATTCGTTTTGAATCCTCATTCCAAGTTGAATTCTTCAAAACCCAGCCGTTGTCGGAAACATCTGTGTGGAAACTTTGTTGAATTTTGCCACCCCCAGATATCGAATAAAGTCTAGGAGATTCGCCAAGAAGATTAGAACTGAATTCCAACCTTAATCTCAACGAGTCGTGGATATTCCAATCGACTGATGAAAGGTCGACCCATTGACCTGTACGATTTACAAGCCCCGGTATTTCTATCCCTGAATCTGCATCTATGACAGTCCAATTCAAGCTTGATTTTTCAGGTATTAATGCATCAAGGTATATCGGTGGATATTTTCCCTCATCAATTCTATCGTCTGCGAGATTTGACCAGCCGAAGGATCTCGTAGTCAGCGTTGCGCCGGTGGTCCCAGGTACTACAATATCGTCAAAGAACCAATAATCGCAACAAGTGCCAGAGCCTTGGGTTTGCCTAGCCCTTATCTGAAAATCTGCGTGGTATGCATTGGCTGGCAAATTGTAATTTACGTTTGTTACAGACCCCCCCGAGGTGGACCCTTGCAAATATTGAATCTGTGACCAACCATTGTTAGCATTCTTGTATTCAAGATAAAAGTCCTCATTGAGATCTGGTTCCTCACCGCAACCATAATTCCCCTGTCTAATCCAGGCATTTAGGGTCAAACCTTGGAATCCAGCTAGGTTACTTACGGGGCTAGTTACACTCACAGAACCTCCTCTTGTCCACCAACTTGCACCACTAGCACCGCTCATTCCGCAAGTTGATGCTGTGTTGTGTTGAGCAAAGTTAGTATTGGATGTAGTCCAACCGTCCGTACCGTTATCAAAGTCGTAATTTATACCTTGAAATCCAAGTATTAACGACCCATCATTTTCTTCAATTAACCCCTGTGATTGGAATTCGGGAAGACTCCAATCTGACCAAGAGAAGCCGGTGTCTCGATAGCCTTTGTTAGGTTCCACCGAAAATGTGATCGTCTGGAGTGCATGGTCGCTTGGCATTTCCAAACTAGGGCCGATTCCAATTGAATCAGCATATGGTATTGTTACGATTGTAGAATTTTGATTGGAAGACAATTTTTCAATGGTAAAATCTTCTCCTAAATTTATAGAATCGTCGTGAAAAAGTTGAGATAGCGGTCCAGACAATACAAACAGGATGCTCAGCGCCAAGGCCTTAGCACCAGTAGTCAACCTCGCCATGCATGCAGTGGATAAACTCAAGGTAATTCAAAGCAACCCCTGCTTTAAATCACAAATAATACCACTTTTTTGATAATTTATTGAGAATTTTTCAAACGACTGTTTGAAGACATGGTATCGTTTGGGAATGCTATGGCGACACCTAAAACAACTGTTGAACTTGATTCAGTTGCTTTGGAGAATGATTTATTGTCCGTTTGGAGCAGTGAAAAACTATTCGAAAAAACGGTTGATAACAGGTCAAATGGTGAACCATTTATCTTCCTAGAAGGGCCTCCCACAGCCAACGGTAAACCTGGAATTCACCACGTTGTAGCAAGGACATACAAAGATCTTGTTTGCAGATGGAAAACAATGCAGGGGAACTTTGTAGAGAGAAAAGGTGGATGGGATACGCACGGACTACCGGTAGAAATCGAGGTGCAGAAGAGACTTGACCTGATGAGCAATGAAGCTATCGAACAATTTGGCATGGAAAATTTCAACAAAGAATGCAGAGAGTCTGTCTGGACTTATGAGGCTGCTTGGAGAGAAATGACTGAGAGAATGGCTTATTGGTGTGATCTGGATGATCCATATGTAACACTGCACAACGAATATATCGAATCGTGCTGGTGGGCTCTCAAGCAGATGTTCGACAAAGGATTGCTTTACAGAGGCTACAAAGTTCTGCCTTACTGTCCACAAACAGGAACTTCATATTCAAGCCATGAAGTCGCATTGGGCTACAAAGAAGTTGAGGAACCATCGGTTTATGTGAAATTCAAACTTGAGGACTCAGACGCATCAATTCTAGCATGGACCACAACTCCATGGACTCTTCCGGGAAACGTAGGATTAGCTGTGGGTCCAGATGTGGAATACATCAAAGTCAAGGTGATGAAAGAACCTGAAAAATGGGAAGGTCATGGTGGAGCCGAGGTTGGTGAAGAGTTAATACTTGCAAAAGACCTCTACAAAGAAGTGATTAGGCATCACTGCGAAATTATCGATTCCTTCTCGGGTAGTGAACTAATAGGTCGCTCATATGAACCCCTATTTCCTGGAGCAGTTGACAGAGGAGAATCTGAAACTGCATGGACGGTTATTGGAGCGGATTGGGTAACTACAACTGACGGAACTGGTGTTGTCCACACTGCTGTTATGTACGGTGAAGATGACTACAACCTCGGAATGGAAGTAGGTTTACCAGCACAGCATACTGTGGGTATGGATGGCAACTTTTTAGAGGGGACTCACAGCGAATTGGATGGAAAATACGTAAAGGACTGTGACGATAGTATAATTCAGTTGATGCATGAAAGCGGACTTTTGTATCGCGAAAAGATGTATCTCCACGATTATCCACATTGCTGGAGAACAGGTCATCCACTACTCTACTATGCTATGGATTCGTGGTTCGTAAAGATGACTGCTGTCAAAGAACAGTTACTCAAATTCAATTCAGAAGTTGAATGGGCACCTGATTGGGTAGGCCAGAAGCGATTCGGTGAATGGCTAAGGAATGTGAAAGATTGGGCAATTAGTCGAGAAAGATATTGGGGGACTCCTTTACCAGTTTGGATTTGTAACGAATGTGGACTTCAACATTGCATTGGTTCGGTAGAAGAAATGGTATCGATGGCGAAAGAGGGTACAAAAATATCTGAAGATTTACACAGGCCATTTGTTGATGATACAATCCTAAAATGTCCTACTTGCAGTGGAGATATGAAAAGAGAGCCATTCGTTATGGATTGCTGGTTTGATTCAGGATGTGCCTCCTTTGCACAATGGCACCACCCATTTGGAGAGGAGGGGAAATTCGAAAATAACTTCCCAATCGATTACATCTGTGAAGGTGTTGACCAGACAAGGGGTTGGTTTTACACACTGCTAGCAGTAAGCACAACTGTCTTCGATTCCATTTGTTACAAAAGGTGTTTATCATTAGGCTTGATATTAGATGCTGAAGGCAAGAAAATGTCAAAATCCAAAGGTAACATTGTCGATCCTTGGGACCATTTCAATCGTGAAGGTGCTGATGCTACAAGATGGTATATGGTCACAGCAGGAGCTCCGTGGAATCCGTTAAAATTCGATCCAAATGGAGTAAGGGAAACTTATGGAAAGATGTTCCTTACACTCTGGAACGTACACAGGTTCCATGCAGATTATGCCGCTCTTGATGGCTTTGACCCTGAATCCTCAAAACCCGGAATCAAAACTCCTTTGGACAACTGGATTCTATCTAGACTAGCCCAAGTTGTTGACTCAACATCAAATCAATTTGAAGAATGGGATTTCCACAAAGCATGTAGAGACATTGAAGAATTCGTCGTTAACGACTTGTCTAATTGGTATGTTAGGAGATCCAGAAGAAGACTTTGGGACGAGGCAGATAGTAATGACAAGCTGAGTTGTCAGCACACCCTGCACGAAGTTTTGGTCACCGTGTGCAAATTAATTGCTCCTGTATCCCCATTCATGTCGGATTCTATCTTCAGAAACCTAACTGGAACATCTGTCCACCTTGCAGACTGGCCTGAGAGTAAGCCTGTCGATAGCGATTTGATTCAAACCATGGAATTGGTTAGAGAACTTGCTGAAACTGGAAGAAAAATCCGAGTTGATGCAGACAGAAGGCAGAGACTTCCATGCCAAGAAGGTTGGATAGTTAGTGGACCTGATTTATCAGATTTCCATGACATCCTTGCAGAGGAGTTGAACGTGGAAACGATTTCTTTAGAAGAAGATCTAGACCGTTTCCAAAAGGTAGAAGTCGTGCCAAACAGAAGAACCTTAGGGGCAAAATGCAGACAAGATTTGCCTGCAGTTTTGGAAGGTATTCAGTCTGATGACAGCGAAGCCATACTCTCTAGCATCGAAGCAGGTAATTTGACCATCGCTGGATATGAAATTACAACCGAGGACATTGAACTTCGCAGGGTTGAGAGAGAGGGATATGCTGCTCAAACAATACAGATGGCAGAAAACTCTGTGTCTTTGGTATTGGACATGACAGATACACCTGAATTGTTATCCAAGGGGTTGGCCCGAGATATCACAAGAAGAATCCAATCTACTAGAAAAGATATGAATCTGGAGATTGAGGATTCCATAACATTAGAGATATGGATGAAGGATGCTCCGGAACTGTTTGAGGAAGATAAAGCTTGGATCTTAAATGAAACAAGGGCTAAAAGCGCTAATTTCAACTTGACTGCAGGCGAAGGTGACTGCTTCGAGGTAGACGGTTCCACGATCTGGTATAATGTAGAGAGGGTCTGAAATGAGGATTAGATTTGCTATATTAATTGCATTATCAACCATACTTGCTGGTTGCTTTGGTGATGGTGATAATGAACTGATGAAAGAAGATGTTCAGACGCCTATATGGACAGATTATCAGATGGTTGATCCAATACCCGCAATCTCCCCATGGGAGTTCACTACCATTGACCTAAACCTAAACGAAAGCACAATGACGTCATGGGCAGTTTTCGACAAGAATTACGGGGGAAACTGCTGTGAACATTACATTGCTACTTCCATCAACGGGACGATTCTTAACATAGGTGGCGAATATCCTGTTTGGTCTCATGACAGAGGGCATGAATGGGATACTTACATCCCCGGAGTGTTTACTGATTCTATGTGTAGAACGCCTGTTCCAACCAACCCCGGCCAAGAAGGTCTTGGTGAGGGAAGCATAGTTCAAGCTACAAACGGCGATATAATCTCAATGTCTTGGTTCCCTTACATCGGCGCTGATGGGAAATTAGACAAATTCTATGCTATACTCTACGACGAGTCTGAAGATGAATGGTCTTGGTGTTATAATCGCTTGACTGAGCCATTCTATGACCGTTCGTGGCAAGTCGAGGTTGTTGGACCAATTTCATCTAACATAGGTAGTGGAGAATGGGCTAGTTTAGTGGTGTCAAACTTCTGGCACCAGACTCAAAATGCGGGTGGACAGATAAGTGTAGACGGACTGAATTACTACAACTTCCAATTTGCTGGCAGAACCAGTAACCAAGACTCGATTGAAGTAGATTTGAACTTCTCTGGTTTGCCCGAATACTATGACGTAAACAAGCCTCACAAGGAAATGAGAGCATTCCCTGTTCCAACAGGTGGCTTGTATTTCCCGCAATATTTCAGCGATGGAACATCTGCCTTCTTGGATACATCACTCAATTGGAATAAGCATGAAGCGATATTCCCAAGCGAATACTGCCAGATAGACTCCACTGGAGCGATACATTGCGTCAGCCTTTCAGGAACAACATTCACCCACCACCTATCATACGATGGAGGCTCGTCATGGGCTACTCAGAATTACACAGATGAAAGCTGGGCTGCAATTGAGGAATGGGAATTCCAAGCGAATGGAAATTTGGATCTATTTGTGCTAAACGTTCGATATCAATCTTCTGAAGGTCCTGATGTTGATGTCCTATTCCATGTCAGAGATTATTCAGAATCGATGTCACCTGATACCTTAACTTACATCGGTCAAGGTGATTTGGATTCAACAAGCGGAGCAGGAAATGACATTCGATTTGACTTTGCATCCCTTGCCATACTAAATGATGGAGGCGTTGTTGTAGCATACCACGACTCTACGGATCCAGACCCGCTGTTCGCAGTTGAGGTTGAAATGCCGATTTATTGATTAATTCAGTAAATCTTCATTGATTCAACTCTCCGACCCTTATATTCAAAAACCCTTGACAATCAAAAATGATTATGGTTTTGAAATCTATACCAGGAATTGGGGCTGGTTTAGCTAGAAAACTTACCGACCATTTTGGTAACGAAGACAAAGTTTTGCAACTTCTTGCCGATGGGCAAACTGAAGTTATTGCAGAGGTTGATGGTGTTTCTCTCAAGCGAGCAGACAATTTAGCAAGGGCAATGAGTGGCATGGATGGGTTCCTTGCTACTCCTGAAGCGGTAAGACTGCACAAAGAGCTGGTGGCATCAATATCCGCACATGCCCTAAACGCAGCGACTCGATCTAGATTGAGAAATCTGATGCCTACTAGGAATATAGAGCAGAGAAGGAAACTCATTGTAGATGCAATGAATTGTGACTATGTGTTCAACGGGTTAAAAATTCCAACTGACGTGGACAAAAATTACGATAGAGTTGTAGTTTCGAAAACCCCCATTGAGGAACTGAAAAGATTCTGCAGAGTCTTGACACCCTCCGAACAGGAAACATGGCAAGATTATCGAGTCTTCAAATCGGTAACTTGGGTTGGAGGAGACGGCCCCAGTCAAACACCAGAAGGGTGGCTAATCGTCCCAGAATCAAGTGATGTTGACATGATCCTACCTGAGAAGTGTGTAGGATGGTTTCAACACAATAAGGAATCGATCGAGCTTTTGACAGATCTACCTCAAGGCGAGGGTTTTGCAAAGAACTTTGATGAACTTAGAATGCCTCACCTGAGAGAATTATTAGATGAAATGGCAAACGAATCTGATGCTGAAGAAATCGCTGATGTGAGAGATAGATTATGGCCAACGGCAAAGGAATTAGAAAAGAAAATACATGAGCAAGTTGACCAAGCGATGCAAAATGTGAACCTAGACTTATCTGGTGCTGACATGTTACAAGCACTAGCGGATGCAGCCTCCCTGCAGCGGAAATTAGCCCAACGAACTAGCGACTCGATTGAACAGGCTATCGAATCAGCCACTGACGAAATTGCCAATCTACTCAGCACCGTCGGAGTCAGATGCCCCCGTAATGTGTTCAAAACCGAATGGCCAACCAAGGTTGACAGGACTGTCTTAGACAGCATCGATTCACAACTAGAAGAGCTCTACAAAACAACAAAATCTGATAGACTAATATCTCTTTCAAGAAGGCTTGCACCACTGAAGAAAAAGTGTGAAAACTCATTGAGGAAGTTGATTGAATTAGACCAGTGGTTAACAATCGGTAGATGGGCAAATTCAGTGAATGCAGTAATGCCAGAAATGTGCAACCACGGAATTTCAATCAAATCTGGAAGACACCTATTAATCGATGGTGAAGCTGACCCTGTTGACTATGGGCTTGGAAATTGTGCTGGTAAGGGTGACAACCAGTCAGTAGCCCTACTCACTGGAGCTAATAGTGGTGGAAAAACCACGATGTTAGAACTGCTAGCACATTGCACAATTCTAGCACATATGGGATTACCAGTTCCGGCTAAATCTGCCAAGGTCGGCAGAATTGAATCTATTCATGTCCTTGCAAAAGCAGGGGGAACACAATCTGCTGGTGCGCTCGAACAAACCTTACTCCAGCTGGCTGAAGTTGTATCCAACACTGATTCAAAGCTCATTTTGGCAGACGAGTTAGAAGCAATCACAGAGCCGGGAGCAGGAGCTAGAATCATTGCAGGAATGCTCGAAGCAGCAGAATCACATGATGCTACTTGCATGCTTTTAGTGACACATCTTGCACCTGCTATCATAGAAGCTGCTGGAAAAGAGTTGCGAACAGACGGAATTGAAGCAAGAGGTTTGGATGAGAATCTAGAATTAATTGTTGACAGAACTCCAAGAAGAAACCATCTTGCTAAATCCACACCCGAACTAATTGTTAGAAGGCTGGTTGAGAGATCGGAAGGTGACGCAAAATCTGTCTTTAAGTCGATATTGACTAGATTCTGATTAACATACTCGACCAGATTCTTCTCCATATTCCATCATAGGAACCTGGAAGAGGTCATCGCATGTTCGTTCAACGATTGGTAAAGTAAGCGTACTTGCAGCCCAATTAACCGTAAACCATCCGGTTGCAGCAGGGCTAGGAACATAATCCTCTCCGGTATTGGTTACAGTCAGGTGAATCGATTCTCCAGCCGAGAGGAATACATCCATTGGCATAAATTCCATCTTCGCCATTACAGTCTCGAAAGGTGTTAGTTGGAAAACACCATCTCTTCCTCCATCATAATATCTCAAATCCATAACAGCGTGGCCAAGATGGATTCCGTTATCATCTGTCATTTCGACAAACATGTGGCCATTACGGGCATCATGGGGGGTTGCGGAAACGTGGAAAGTTGGCAAACCAGCAATATATGTGTCATTTTCAAACGGCCCGTATGTCATCATAATTGGATCGAAACCTGGACCTATCGAGCCTGTGGGTGATTGGCTTATGTCACTAACTAGAATCTCAAGATAAGTGGTATCATCTGAAGGCCAGGCGGTTTCAAATCTCCACCCACCTCTATTATCTTGCATTTCAACACCGAGTTCGGGTGCCTCTCCTTCTCCTTTGAGATACCAATTAAACCAATACAGCATTTCATCCGCCCAATCCCAACGTAGTGTGTATGGGTATGCTTCCTGTCCACGTCCAACACCTTGTGAACTGTGACCAGATACACGGTCTGGATAATCATGAGCCCATTGACCGGCTAGAGTCTTAGTTTCTATACCAGCATCGGTTACTATTTGATGAGTAGGGAATGCCATGTGAGGATCGACATTCCAATCTTGCATTCCTTGAATGATGTAAATAGAGCCGTTATAGTTCTCAACAACTCTGTCCAGGAACGACCTTTCTGTCCAATATGTGTTTCCCGCATAATCGACCATCCCTCCAGTCAAATAAGCCGCTGGACCATTGAGATATCCCTGCATGTAACCCTCACAGGCATTATCCGGATCATCAGCATCTCCATCGATTCCAAATGAGCCATACACTCCATTGTGCATGACGGCACCCCTAGCCTCCATGCTACCGTTTCTCCACATAAGCTCGTGAACTCCAATAAGTCCCGACATTGGTACAATTGTAGCAAGGTGTGGGTTCCCAAATGTTGCTGCTTGCCACGGAGTACTTCCATCATATGATTTACCAATCAGCCCAACATTTCCATTTGACCATCCCTGTGTTCCTAACCAAGTAACAGCAGCGTCTATTCCTCTCTGTTCATCAGTGCCCATCAAATCCATACAGTGATTTGATTCACCGGTTCCAAAAACACTCACTTGTGCAACTCCAAAGCCATGTGGTACGTAATTTTCAATCAAGAATCTGCCAAGTCTTTCAGCAGGAGTTAATGCGTCAACATCGCCATCATCGTAGTATGGCCCAACCTCGGCGATTACTGGAACTTTACAATTATCAGGTAATTCGGCTGATTCCCAGTCACATCCTTCGATAACAGGTAGCCATAGTCCAAGATGAACTGCTGCGTCCCCTGTCAGGCCAGAACCACCGTCTGCCGCTGTAATGGTGGGGACATCGACATACACGCTTCTAACTGCATCAGTAGCATAGGTTCCGTTTTCTGTTACTCTGCTAAAGCTATCAGAGTTATCGTAAATTATGTTTGCACGGTCCCAGGGAGCAGGATATGCTGGCTCTATCTCAACATTTGTGATAACCTCATCTTCCCCGAAACAACCGGAAAACATGGCTGGTAGTAAAACAACCAACATTAGAATTGCTTTACGCATGCCCTAAGGGCATGTTGACTTGGATTTGAGTCTATCCATTGGTCGTACGAAATTAGCGGGTCCACTAGTGGGTGGATTCATGTGCTGTGACGAGTTGGGTAATACATGCGTGGTCTGTTTGTCGCATTGATACTCCTTGTCGCCTTTGTTCCAAATAGTATTGTAACTGCCGAAACCACTAGTTGGACTGTGACAGAAGAAAACTACCAAGGAGTAGTGATTACAGAAATTTTGGTATCTCCAAGCGATGAATCTCACAACGGAACCGACTGGAATGGGGACGGAGAGATCGGAAGGGAAAGTGACCAATACATGACTATTCAAAACTCTGGAAGTGAAATTGTCGATCTAACCAATTGGTCGGTTGATGATAAACAAAATGCAGGTAGTCCGCCTTGTGTGATTTTAAACATGACCATATCTCCTGGAGATTCGATTACTTTCTACAGAGCAGATACGGGCATAGAATTGGATTACTTTGATGGAGATTCAGCTACATTGATTGACAATAATGGTCTGGTTCAGAGCCAATTTGAGTATCCCGGACTCGATTCTGACTGGGACAGAACATACGTACAAGGGCCAAATTCAACCTTAGTGAAATCAGACCCTAGCCCATCATCAACTCATGGAACATGCGTGATTAGCGATACAAACGGACAGGATGACAACAACACTGGTGGAGGAGACACCTCTAGTGTTGGAATGTGGTATACAAGTAGTTCGAATTACCAAGGAGTAAAAATTTCAGAGATACTTGTCTCATCCTCAGGGGAAGATTACGGAGGCGTCGATTTAGATGGTGATGGAGAAGTATTCACAAACAGCGAGCAATATATCCAACTAACCAACGAAGGCGACTTTGAGGTTGACATATCGGACTGGACCCTAGATGACAATCCCTCTGGAGGCAGTGCTCCGTGTTCAATAGGATGGGATACAACAATAGCACCTCAAGAGAGTATTGTTTTCTATCGTTCTAAAACCCAAATCATATTCGATTATTTCGAAGATGATTATGCAATTCTCAAAGACATGTCCGGCACAATTCAGAGTTCTGTTCAATACCCTGCGAGAGATTCGTTCTATGATGAAGCATACATCATGAATGAAGACGGCACGCTTGGTAAAAGCGATGCAAATCCCGCCACTAGACAAGGAACTTGTTTCAAACAATCAGATAATTCAGAATCAAAGTATATTCTAAAAGGCAAGATTGTGACAATGGCTGGAGAAAATAATGTCATTGAGAACGGTAACATAATGATTGAAGATGGCATGATAGCGGCAATTTGGTCGAATGGAGAAATACCCCCAATCAACACAGACGATATCACTGTCTATGATACAGAGGCTAGCATCTATCCGGGTCTAATAGATCTTCACAACCACATGCATTACAATCACATACCACTATGGGATTTTGATGTTCACTTGTCTGATTCCCAAAAGTCCGAGGAAGGTGGATATACTAATCGATACCAATGGGGTAATAATTGGGACTACGGACCGAGCATTACTTGGATGAAAAATAATGTTCAAGACTTCAACAGATGGGATATGGCTTCGGAACAGATGAAGTATGCTGAAGCTCAAGCTGTTGCGGGAGGAGTTACCGCTGTCCAGGGCTCACCAAGTAGTGGAACTGATTCTTGGGACAGTATGTTATCTCGCAACGTTGAGTTATACAATTTCGGACAGGATGGAATGTATACATGTGCTGTGTGTGGAGCTGCGGATGATGACTATTCAGGCCAACATCTAATCGATAAAAGCAATGCTGGGACTCTCAACGCATGGTTCGTTCACCTCTCAGAGGGAGTGGATTCTAGCAGCAAGAGTGAATTCGATGCACTTTATGATAAAGGACTGATTATGGATGAGACTGTGGTCATACATGGCACTGGCATGGATCAAAGTCAATTCAACAAGATGGGGCAGACCGGAGCAGGATTAGTCTGGTCACCATTTTCCAATCTAGTTCTCTATGGAGATACTACGGATGTTGTTGCTGCTGATAATGCTGGAATAACAATCTCTCTAGCACCTGATTGGGGCCCTAGCGGAACCAAGAATAATCTGCATGAACTAAAAGTCGCAGATATGTGGAATCGAGAGGTCCTGAACAACCATTTTTCAGATTATGAACTAGCACAAATGGTAACCTCAAATGCTGCGGAAATAAGCAAATGGAGTAGCTTTGTTGGCCAAATAAAAACTGGAATGTATGCTGACTTAGTGGTTATCGATACCTTCCATGAGAATCCATATCGTAACTTAATCGAAGCGATTGATCCAGATATCAGACTGACTGTTGTTCAAGGCAAACCAGTGTTTGGAGATATTGACCTGATGAGTGAAATGAAGGGAGACGATTGGGAATACGTCAATGGCAGTGGATTCAGTAAGGCGATAGATGTCACATCAACCACGGAAGTAGATGGAATGCAAACTTGGGAAAATATTGAGAGTGGCCTATCAATGGCAATGAAGAATAATTTCGATGACATCAAAGAACACTGGAACGACGTTCAAGGCATGAGTGATTCAGAAATCAATGATTGGCTCGGCACCACATTTGATGGAGATTATCGAGACGGTGTTAATCACCTCAAATCAATGGACCTTGACCCAATTTATACAATAGGTGATGACCGTTTCTTCGATGTTGTAAATAGGTCAGGTCATGCAAATTACCACATTGATATGACTAAGTTATACGATTACTACGATGTCGAGTATGATGCTGAAGGAAACAGGCCATTCATACAGGATTCAAACTACAATAACAACAATAATGACACTGATAATGAGTTGAAAACCGGTTGCATGGATTCACTGGCAACAAATTATGACTCTGATGCTCAAGTCGATGATGGCTCTTGCGTATTCGATGTAATCGATGATAACCAGAATGACAACGATCAGAATATCGAGGATAGTGACACCTGCACCGGCATATGTGATGAAGAAACTACAGATAAGACAAAATCAGATGAATCTGATCCTGTTGTTGTCTTGTCGATTGTGATGGGACTAATTTTTGCAATAGCGATTGCAGTAATTTACATTTCTAGGGGTGAAGATTCTTTGGTAGACAACGATGACGTGAGCGAAGAATTTGTTCCTGAATTACCACCACTAGAGCCGCCAAAGAGCTAGACTAAGTCCCAGATTGGACCCTGGGCTGTATCGGTAACCACCACACCCATTAGGGCAAGTTCTTCCCTAATTGCGTCTGCTTTTGCCCAGTCCTTTGAGGACCTTGCTATGCTTCTTTGTTCAATCAATTCTTCAACCTTATCCGCAATCTGTGCTTTACGTGGATCTTCCTCTGGTTCGGCTAAAACCTGCTCTCTGGTTGGTAATACTCCCAACACTGATCCAGCTGTATCTTCTAGCCACTCGACACAATGAACCGCATATGCCCCAAGATCATCACCTTCCAGTGTTGATAGCATCTTGCTCATCTCACGTAATGCACCCAAAACTTTAGCACAAGCTTCTCTAGAATTGAAATCGTCATCCATCGCAACAGCAAAGCCCTGAGCCATTTTTTCTAGAAGCCCAACACTTCTGACTAGCGGAATAGCAGATTGGACATCACCATGAGGGAGAGGGGGACAATTGACGCCCATCAACTCTAGAGCTGCTTTGTAAACATCAACTAATCGCGAATGATTCTTTTGAGCATCTTTGAGTAATTGTTCATTCATATCGATAGGAGAACGATAGTGCGCATTGATTAAGGAAAATCTTAGAACAAGCGGATCTACCTTTTCTACAATATCACGGATTGTCCAAAAATTTCCAAGAGACTTACTCATCTTTTCCCCGTCAATATTGACAAACCCGTTGTGCAACCAGTGATGAACTACTGGAGAGCATCCTGTGTGACATTCTCCTTGGAATATCTCTGCCTCGTGGTGTGGAAATAGTAAATCATGTCCACCACCATGAATATCAAATTGTGCACCGAATGAATCCATAGACATCGCTGTGCATTCGATATGCCAACCTGGCCTGCCCTCACCCCAAGGAGAGTCCCATGTTGGCTCTCCTGGTTTTGCTGATTTCCAGAGAGCGAAATCTTTGTGATCTCTTTTACCAGAACCGCTATCACCAACGCGTCCTCCTGCGCCGCTTCTAACCGCATCAATGCTCTGACCGGTCAATTGCCCATATTTTTCTGGAGCGCTCTCAACGCTGAAGTAAACTCCATCTTCCGCAGCGTATGCGTGTCCTTTGTCGATTAAATCAGATGTGATATCTATCATTTCATCAACAAAATCTGTACACCTTGGATACTTATCGGCTCTCAGAATATTCAAAGAATCCATATCTCTGTAATACGAATTTATGTTTTGCTCAACCAGTTCTCTCCAATCGGTTTCTGTTTCGATTGCTCTGTTGATTATCTTATCATCAATGTCCGTAAAATTCTGAACGTAGTTAACATCATACCCGGACTTCTCTAGCCACCTGTGTATCAAATCGAATGCAAGATAACACCTAGCATGACCCAGATGACACAAATCATAGACAGTCACACCACAAACATACATGTTTACTACGCCGGGATTCATAGTGGTGAAATCCACTTTTTCCCGCCGACGGGTATCATGTACTCTCAGAGGCATCTACACCCTGCGGTAATTTACTTCTATTCAAACAATGCCATTATTCAAAGCAAGGTGGTGGATGCCCGACCATGGCTGGGCTTGTTGTCGTCACTGGTGCGAACGGCCATATTGGAAACAATCTGTGCAAGGAATTACTGGCTCATGGCTATGAAGTAAGAGGCACAGTTCGGTCTTTGGAAAAAGCACCACCTCTAGATATGGAATTTGTAGAGGCTGATGTGCTGGACCCTGATGTCTGGGAGGATGTTTTCAAGGATGCTACCGGTCTATTTCATCTTGCGACAATATATGCCACCAAAGGAGACGCACAACTGATTCTTGATACTGCAAATATTGGGACTGAAAACGTCCTTAAAGCAGCAAGTAAATGTGGAATCGAAAGAATTGTCTACACTTCCTCTACTGCTGCTGTGGGAGCATCGCCAAAAGGAGTAATAAAAAATGAAAATAATTGGAATGATAATTTCTCTCTTCCATATTCACAGGCAAAAACTGACTCTGAAAAGAAAGCATGGCAAATAGCAGAAGAATTGAATTTAGATCTCAGAGTAATTAATCCAAGCGGCGTTCTAGGTGGTTCATTTGCCACGCCAACTCCTACCACAGAAATAATTGGAGATGCAATGAAAGGAAAATATCCAGCTGTGCCAAAAATTCCTCTTGCCTTTGTCCATGTAGATGATGTTGCAATAGCTCACAGACTTGCGTATGAAGTGGATGATGCTAGCGGGAGATACGTTCTTGCTCCCCATCAAGGAGGCAACATTCATGATTTGTTGAAAAGGGCGAGAACACTATATCCAAACCTAAAATTTCCAAGAATAGGAATTCCATTGTGGTTACTACCAGTTGTTGTTTTCCAAGACTGGATAATGAGTTTATTTTCGGGCAAAAGGTTGTTGACAAGATCTGCCGCAAAATCATTCAAGAATGGTGATTCACTCTATTCAAGCGAAAAAGCGGAAAACGAATTAGGAATCGTTTGGAAATCATACGATGATTGTATCAAAGATACGGTGGAGGCTTACAAGTGAACCTAAATGCTGTAATAGCAAGATTAGGTTGGACTTTACCTGCAATTACTGTTATTCTCTCAAGCCTTACACATCTATTACTTGGCGACAATAGGGCATTCCCATTCTTAATTTCTGAGGCAGACTACCCTGGACTACAACGCTATATTTTCACAATTGGATTCTTTTTATCCGGTATCATTTTGATATACCTTTCATGGAAATTCTACAAATCGAACAAAGATGATACTAGATGGTACTGGATACACTTGTCGCTAATTTGTGGTATCATTGTTGGAATTAACCTCAGCATTATGGCGTTCATGAACATGTATGACCACCTCGAACTTCATATTCTTACAGCAAGCAATGTTTTCCAATTTGGCCTTGCATGGGGAATTTTGTCACATCTGGCGTTTGAGAATAGCCAAGAATGGGCAAAAAAATTGAGATACTTCTCGATTAGCTTGGGCTTTTTTTCATTTTTTATGATGCTATTAGTGTTCAATATGGGTATCCAAGAAAATCCGCAATTTATTGATAATGAGTGGGATTTGGACACATTACAACCTTACATAAACTGGGCAGCTCCATTGGAATATATGCTTGTAGCATCCTTCATACTGACCCTAGTTTC
>PAOW01000030.1 GCA_002710015.1 Methanobacteriota archaeon
GCCATGGATGAAAAGGCTCTATTGCCGTATAATGGACCATATGCTGTTCCTTTCGATCAAGGTTACATGTGTTTGAATTACGATACTCAGATAGTGGATGGGGTTAACTACACTGTTCCAACCTCTCTATGGGACTTAACAGAAGATGAATGGAAAGGAAAGGTAGCCTTCCCCTCACCTGAAACAAGCAGCCCTGGCCGAGCTTTCATGACTGCGACGACTGACTACTTTGCCAATGACGAGGATTCAACTACCGATTGGACTGATTGGTGGGCAGCAATGTCAGCAAACGATGTAATCATTACGAGCGGTTGGAGTGAGGCATATGAAACACATTACACTGGAGGATATGGTGAGTGGACAGATGGATATGTTGGAGATGCTCACGTCGTTGTATCTTATTGTCACTCGCCAGGTGTTGAAGCATGGTATTCTGGCAACTGGACAAAATCTGCTGCACTCGACCTACCTAAAGCCTCCTTCCATCAGGTAGAATATGCTGCTGCCGTGCAAGGCGGTAACCTAGGTGCTGCATCTGCATTTATTGAATATCTTCTATCCCAAGATGTGAATAACAACATGCCAACTGAGAACTTCATGTATCCTGTCCTTGAGGGAAGTGACTTACCAGAAGATGATGGATATAGATACCACTCAGTAATTCCAGAGCAACCTGCTGATGTGTCCGCTAAAGATATTTCAGACAACATGGAATCATGGTTACAAGATTGGAATAAGGCCATGGTTGATGCTTGATATGTTGAAAAAAGCAGCAAATGCTTCAGCGGTTGCTGCATACCTAATATTGATAGTAGTGCCATTGTGGCTTGCACTTGACAGATTGATTTGGGTTTCTGGATTTGATGTAGGAAATTGGTTCAACTCACTAGATGAGAATTATGTATCTCAAGATGTTATTGCTTTTACAGTCAAACAAGCTATTTTGTCAACAATTACGACATTAGCAATTGGTATACCGATAGCTTGGCAATTGGGAAGGTATAAGTGGCCATTACAGTCGTTGATTAAGTCAATATTAACTATGCCATTTGTGATGCCATCAATCGTTGCAGCAATTGGTTTTCTTAACCTTATGGATATACTTGATTTGAGGGGGAATAGTGACACATGGTTTACAATCTTGATTATTGCACATGCCTGGTTTAATTTGTCCCTAGTGATTAGATTCTGTGAGCCAGTCCTCTCAACCCTTGATCCCAGACTTGAAGAACAGATTAGACTACTCCCAAGTGGTAAAACTCTAATGGGTAGAGTGAGACATTTTTGGGGTCCTATAATGGCACCTTCGATAATAGCTGCCGCATGTATGACATTTGTCTTCTCATTCACATCATTTGCTCTTGTCAAATTGATTACACTGGGAGAAAACACCATCGAGAGCATGATGGCTAGCATCGGTTCTTCGGCAGGGATTGAAGGTTACAGAATTTCAACCAACGAGATAATACTTGGAGGGTCGATAATTCAATTCAGTGTTCTGCTGATCTCACTATGGTTAATGTCTTGGTTAGCGCAAAAAAGGCAGTCACTATTACCAAAAGCATCACAAAAAGTCGTCAAAACTCACAATCCATATGGATGGGTAGTTGTCGGTCCAGCGATTCTTTTTTCACTCGCTCCATTGATTGCAGTAATCTTGAAATCGTTAAGAATACAAGAACGCAAGAAAGATATTGCAGTAGAATACTGGAGTTTTGATGGTTGGAGATATGCCTTCAAAGAAACATCTAGCCTTACATCGGGGTGGGAAGCATTAACAAATTCTCTATCTTATGCATTCATCACACTCGCAATCGCATTACCTCTTGGATGGCTTTTAGCTCAGACTATTAAGGATCTAGAGAAAAAATCACCCAACCTTGCAAGAATAGTCGATGTGGCGACAATGCTCCCATTTGCTGTCTCAAGCGTTATGATTGGACTGGGTGTAACGATTGGAATGATTAAAATCAATCCACAATTTTTCTACGATTTCTGGTTTACACCGGTTTTAGCCCATGTAATGATAACTACCCCATTCGTTGTTAGAATTATACTACCTGCATTGAGATCTATTGAACCTGCATATGACGAATGCGGCATGGTACTAGGGATGTCACCGATAAAGAGACTTTTTTACCTCAAAATCCCTATTCTTTCAGGTTCGATTATAATTGCGGCGACTTTTACAATCGCAATGTCGATGGGAGAATTTGGAGCCTCATGGGTGGTAACTAGAAACTCCGAGTGGACTACACTCCCTATTATGATTGACTCTATTCGGGATCCATACAACCCTGTGACAAATACAGCATCGAATGCAGTAGCTGCTGTCTTAATGCTTATATCGATAATTCTATTCACATGGGCTGAAAAATTCAGACCAAAAAGAGATGGAGGTATGTTTTGATGTTACGTTGCGTAAATTTGACAAAGTCCTTTGACAAAATGTTGTTTTCAGAATTTAATTTAGACTTAGAGCCAGGAGAAATAGTCGCAATTACCGGTCCAAGTGGAAGTGGTAAGACTACGCTACTGAGATGTATATGTGGATTAGAAAGGCTAGACTCTGGTAGTATTTTCTTGAATTCCGTAAACATCACAGACTTAAAGCCAGAAATGCGAGGAGTAGGACTTATTTTTCAAAAACCTGTGCTTTATCCACATTTATCAGTCGAGGGAAATTTGAAACTCGGTTCAAAAAAAGGAGATTTTTCAAACGCTCTAAATGAGGTTGGCTTGCCCAATTTTAACAAGCGAAGAATAGAAACACTATCTGGAGGAGAAGGTCAAAGAGTTGCTTTAGCAAGGGCCCTATTAGCTAAACCTGCGGTCTTACTACTAGACGAACCTTTCAGCTCAATAGACGATGAATTGTCAGACCGATTAGTAAAAGACGTGAAAAAATTGCTAAAGGACAGAGAATGTCCAGCAATCTTGGTGACTCATAATAAGAAAATAGCTCAAAATTTCGCTGATAGAGTAATTTCATTGTGATTATTCCGTTACCATGATATGCTAGTGTGTTCCATATACAAATAGGGAAGACAATGGTTGCGGTTCCTCTTGACGTTGTACCTTACATTCGCGGTGTGCAGTTGGTGTTAATTGGCTACAATGGTTACACCAAGGGATCAAGATTTGAGACTGACAAAATGGTTAGAGATGAAATTACACGTGCTGTGGGTAGAGTACGCAACCACATGCAAAATATCTTCGATATACAATTTAGGGAAAACCAGATGACAATAGCCAGAGCTGCAAAACAGTGTATGGAGGAGTGCGATTATTTGATCGAAGACGTGAAAAAAGCAGTATCAGGTATGGAACATGCATTCCTATCAGGGCAGCGTTCCCCGTCTAATCGCGACCTGAAGAAATTGATAAAGCACGATCATGAAGTCATCGACATGGTGACTAAGGCTGTCAACATAGCGAATAGTGCTGAAAATTCACTGGCGACAGGACAGGACAACCCTCAACAACTAATTTTACAAACCACTCAGATGGTTACAAGTTCAAAAGGATTCTTCGGAGCAAGAGCGAATGTTCTCGCAGGATTAAGACAGAAAAAAGTGAAAAAGTGATATTATGGCAAATTACAGATGGAGAGATAGCCCAGATATAGTGGCTAAGTTGGTCAATGCAGATAAAATACAGACTGTTTCAACTCAGCAAGTTCTACTAAAACCAAACGAGGCATGTGCCTTAATTGTAGATGGACGGATAGGGGACATCCTAACTGAAACGCTTCTGAAGAGTATGGCAGGTGGTTTCTCAAGATGGTTAGGTGATAAGATGGGAGTAACTGCAAGCGATAGGAGACTATTGTTCGCAATGACTGGCCCTATGGATTACTGGATTCCTTTTGAGGGACAGATTACCAGTGGTGAGAAAGTAACAGGATACGCTAATCTTCGACTAAGAATGGAACTGGACAATGTGCCTAAATTGTTGAATTATTTTGCGAACAATACACCGATAATGACTCGAGATACCGTGATTAGAATTCTTTCTGATGAAGTAAAAGCTCGTGTTGTTGCCCCAAGTCTATCCACTTGCCAAGATTATGCAGGTCTAAGATCTGGAGAATTCTTAGAACGATTCGAGATGAATGCTGAAATTGGAATGAGGAATTTGTTGTCAAACCTAGGATTTACCCTAGTCAAAGCTTTCCCAATAACGAACCCAACAGATATGGAACTAGTCCAAAAACACAGAGCTGCTGTCGAAGCACAAACCGCTGGCAATCAAGCTAACACTGAAGCAGAATTAGCACGTTATGCACAAACTGAGGCTTTGACTCTTGCAAGAATTGAGATGGAAACTAAAGTTGCTAGAGCAAGGGCACAAGGAAAGGTAACTGTTGAATTAGAATCCGATCTAAAAGAATTAAGAGCACAGGAAGCGAAATGGAATGCAGAGCTAAATTATGAGCGAGGAAAAATGGAAATTCGCTCAGATGAAGCAGATGCAAAGACAAAACGAGCGATGGACATGTTTGAACAAGTTCAAGAGCGTAAAGCAGCGAGAATTGCTAAGCAACAAGAATTCCAAAATCAAAGAATGGAGAATCAAAATCAATTCCAAAAAGAGATGATGGAACTGGCGGCTCAGCACGGCGCATTATCTCCCGAAGTAATTCAGGAATTACTGAAGCAACAGACTGCTCAAAAGGCAATTGACGGATCTGGTGAAGAAACTCAAACTGACCAGTGAATTGTGTAGGATTCCTTGGAATCACCCAGCATAACAACTGTGCATTTGCAAATAAATTTAGCCGATTCCATGAATAATAAGATGCCATAGGACTGTTATGTTCAAGCGTCCATGGAGTCTTTGGAAACCTCTGTGGCGCAATAAAGATAATTCTAGGATTTTCATATACTCGATGATGCTTGCTATTGTTGCAATGGCCATTCCATACTCTATAATCAATCACATAATGGGAGAAATCGACAGGTCGGTATTCGATCCAATATCACCTGTTGATTCTTGGGTTCCATTTATTGCGTGGACTTCTATGATTTATGTTACATTGTATCTCTATTATCCAGTTACTTGTCATTATGGAATAAAAAACAATGACAGAATCAGGGAAATGTTCGCATTTAACCAAGTTATGTTTTCGATTACTTGGTTGGTGTATGTTCTTTTCATAATATTTCCAACGGAGATACACATTAGGGATGAAATCCCTCTTGATGTCAGATCGGGTGAAGGATTTTGGGGATTTTGGATTGGAGATTTTATGCATGAAGTGGATGAACCTTACAACGCTTGGCCAAGTCTTCACATTGTTCAATCACTAATGATGGTATTACTTTTGAGACATTGGAAGGTATTTGATAAAACGGGGGAGTTTATTGTTTGGCTTTCTTGGTCACTTCTTTGTATTTCAGTAATGACAACAAAACAGCATTTCTTCTTTGATGTTGTAACAGGGGTTGTAGTAGCTGTATTTTCATGGTATTACCTGTGCATACCACTAATGAAGAAATCAAAGTCTCAAGAATGGAAAGATTACTTTCCCGAGGATCAGTGATTACATTTTATCAAAAGATGATAAGGTAATCAGTACGTGATTTGTATAGAGTGTGCCAGATTTATTGCATCCTCACTTTCATCATTATCTACGACTAATTCGTGTAGCAGATAAGTGTTGAAATGTATTGTTTCCCAAGTAATGGTTTCACCATTAGCCACTTGTTCACTGTATCTTTGGCAGGTGTCGTTGTTTTCATCAATGATATTCCAAGTTATGTAAACAGAATTACCATTGCCAAATTCGGTTATCAAATCAGGATTCTCAACCAAAGAAGAGACCTCAATCATGGTAGCATGCTGACCATCATTTGCGGGACGAGGGTCGAAAGGAAGCACTTTTGGATTATTTGTTTCATATTCTGACCAATCTATTCTATAATTGAGCTTAACTGTAACTGATTCTTCTCGATAATTATCATCGGCATCTATTGCGTAGACAGCAACTTCGTATACACCATGTTGGGAAAAATTCACAACTATTGTCTGTGATTCTTTTGCATCAACTTCAATCGAATCGCGACTGTCGTTAGCATTGATACCAAAAAGAATTAGCTCACTATCTGAGGATGAATTTGAGAAGTCAAACTCCACAGACACATCGCTGACAGATACCAAATCTCCGTCCACATATGAATGTAGAATAGTTCCCTCTGAAGTGCTTAGGGAAACGTCCAATATGATTCCAGCATCATCATCTTCACCACTCAAACAACCTGAGAGAAGAGAAGAAAACATCAGAAGTATTGCGAACTTACTGAATATTTTTACCATTCAAATCCCTCTAATAATTAGAATATTACATCAAGTCTGCTATCAATTCTGGTTGTGTCAAGTAGACTGTTAGTGCAATACCTGCCATCATCATCATCCATGCACCGATTGCTTTAATCAAACCTGTTGACCTTCTGAGTATGTTGATAAATCTCTGTTGACCCAATCCTACAATTGTTGTAACTGCAATCATTAACAAACTAACAGACAGCATAAGACCGATTAATCCTGTCCATGTTGCTGCTCCTCCTATTAGTGCTAGGTAAGCGATGAAAGGAATTACTGCCGCTGCTGTGCAATCAATGGATGCAGCAGAATAGCCGATACCCCAAAGATACATATTTCGCTTAGGAGTGAAGCGGTCGTCCATCTCAGTAGTAGAATATTTGTCGACTATTTTCTGGACGAACCCAAGCATGTGCGAAGTCCCTCCGGTCAACATGAAAGCTCCTAAAATAATCAACAGAATTGCTACTGCTAGAGCAAAGTAATGTAGAGTACCTGAGAGATTAATGAAGCTTCCAAGACCTAATACAATTACTCCAATTAGAGCAAAAAATGTCAACTGTCCCAAGGCTGCTAAGCCGCCTAACTTCCAATGTGCAGGCATTGGATTCTCAAGCTTCCCGGCCTCGATCAATTCATCCTCTCTCTGACCCAACCCTACGTAGTATGAGATATATCCAGGTAAGACAGGGAAAGCACAGGGTGAGAAATACACCAATACACCAAGTAGGAGACCCATCGTGAAAATGGCTCCTGGAGATCGGTCTACCTCAGCAATTGAAAATCTCAAATCCTCTGCGTTCCCATCAGCCGCAGCGAGCACAATCGAGTCGAACTCACCCCAACCTTTCGTAGGCGTACCAGAACTCTCTTTTGCTACAATAAAGCCTTCGTGATCAATCACTAGAACAATAGGAATAGCCTGAGCCTGATATTCTTCAACCATGTCCCCTCTAGTAAACTCAACAATATCCCAGGTTATATTTCCCTCAAGTTGAGTATTTATTGTGAAGTTAATAGAGGTATTTTCCTCTAAAATTACATCAATTCCCTCAATATCGACATCTAATCCATCATTATCCTGTAAACCCTGACCAACATCAAAACAAGAAACATCCTTGTCGGAATTGTTCACCTTAACTTCCAAGCAATATGTCCCATCATTCAAATCAACATATGATGAATTCATACCAGAATGAATTGTTTCTGATTTTAACACAGAATCTTCTTGACCTGTTGCAACAACCCATGGCATATGCTCATCTGAATCAGGGTCCCCAAATGTGGCGTATAGCATATCTAAATCTTCTTCGTCATACCACATTCCAACAGACACAACAATAATTTCATATTCTCCATCATACGATTTCCATTCATCTAATTTTTTCTCTAAGTGCGCCTGCACAATGTGACAATTACCACAATCAATTGCCATAAAATCTAGAACGACTACTGCTTTACCTCTTTGATCAGACAGTTTGAACCAACCCGTCTCATTTACATGAGGAGAATCTTCTGTGCTTCGATTTAGACTTTCAACTTCAAAATCAGGAGCTAAGCGAATATTATCTCTATCAACACCATAACTGGAAGAAGCCAAATCAAACATTGAGAGCCCTGCATAGCTTATCATCGAGAACAGAACTATACCGATACCAAATGCCTTCCATGTTGTAAAGTCTTTGAAAACGCCGATATCAATACCGAAGCGCTCTTTGAGACCCATCAGCATGCCCTAATCAAATTGAGTTATGAAACTCTCGTAATCAAGATTCCTAGAGATTATTACTGTAAAACATTGTTACTCTTCCCTGCCCACAAAATAAATCTAAAGCAAATTCCGCCAACTATAACACCAACAGCTGCACATAAGTAAAGCCAAACAACTTCATCCGCTCCAGCTATTGCTGCATCTATCAAAACGTATAGAAGCAGAACGCAGGATACCGCACCAATCAACCCGCTAATACCAAGGCCTGCGGTCATAATCAGAAGTTTCTTGAGTATGTTCACGAATCTGCGTATTAATGGTGACAAATAAGTTTTGACCCGCTAACCTTGGTGTTCTAACCCTTGAGATATTGAATATAGTCTATGAAGCGCATCATTGTCTATCAACCAATTCACAACTTTTTCTGGTATTGAAGCAAGCATTACTTGCTTTTGTCCATCTTGCTCATACACTGTTGACAGCATTTTCAATGTCAGTCTAACTCTCCAACCTTCCAGTGATTCTCTTTGGGAATAATCGACCCAATGAACTGGAAAATCTGATTCCGAATACAGATTTTTGGTTTCCTCATCACTGGTTACTAATGTTCCATCTCCATGAAACCCTTTAGCATGTTCGACCCAATTTGGTGGATCGTTTATGTCGGGTATTTGAACTATTTTCGCATCTCTTCCATCCAGATATTCCCTAATCATTTGTGCTCGTTCATCTGCATCCCAAGGATTATTCATACTCATTTCCGCTTCACTAGAGCCGATAGCAATAGTTGTCGGTCCAAGAGCGAGTGCTGCTTCTAGTAAGTGTGCATGCCCGTTGTGAAAAGGCTGGAATCTTCCTAAAACTATGAACATGTTATCACTCAAAATAGGATTCAACATCGTCTACAGAGAGTTCCAATCCAAATTCATTGAAACAGGAGATCATCCTTTTGCATCCTTCAATCATTTCTGAAATTGTAGTTTCACCCATACTACCAACTCTAAACATCTTACCTTTCAGATGGTCTTGGGCTCCTATAACCTGAGTTTGGTAATCGTCCTTCAGTTTGCTTCTCCAAGTATCATCGATGCCTTCAGGATACATTATCGCAGTCACTGTATCTGAGCGGAAGAATTCGTCAGCAAGAAGTTCGAAACCTAAATCTGTGAACAGCCTTCTAACACCGGCAGCCAATCTTTTGCACCTATCCCATCTGTTTTCAAGGCCTTCAATTCTGAGAGTTTCGAGGGCTGCGCTCCACCCCATTGCAGGATTGATGGCGGGAGTCCATGGTGTTTGGTCATCATCACCTTTCTTCAAGGCAGACATAATGTCAAGATAGTAAACAGGGTTAGAATCCCCCTGATTTCTAATTGCTTTACACCTTTTAACAAAATGCTCATTCACTGCAATTGCTGCTATTCCACTAGGTCCTGCTGTGCATTTTTGACCACCTACTACGACTGCTTCAGCTCCCCATTGCTCTGGATATACGGGCATTCCTCCAACACTAGTAATGCCGTCTAAGATGAATGCGACATTATGTCTCTTGCACATGTCGGCAAGTTCGGCTGCATCTTGAGTAATCCCCGACGAAGTTTCATTATGGCAAATTGCGAGAGCCTCCCAATTTCCCCTAGCTAGTTGTTCTTCTATCTCACCAAAATCGAAGGCTCTACCCCATTCGTACTTTAGGTGCTTCACATTACAGAATCTCGAACCCATCTCGGCAACTCTTTCTCCAAATTTGCCATTTGTTGGAACCAACACCCTGTCATTAGGCCTGAAACGATTTGCCATTACCATCTCCATAGCAGCAGTTCCGGACCCAGAAACTACAATCACTTTGTATCCATCTTCACCTGTCCATGACTGTTTCTTACGAAGTTTTTCAGAGGGTGTCAAATTGAATGCATAACGAAGTCCACTGTTTAACTTAGCCATTACATCCCTAAACTCTGTTCCTCTAGCTGTCATGACAGGAGTTGCTAAGGCATCCAAGCAGGATTGGTTCATCCTAACTGGTCCGGGAACCAGAAAACAGTCGCCTTCATGGGGCATGTTTGGGCCGATGAGTACACAGTACAATAATTGAACTACAAACCGAGGTTCTGAATAACCACAAGTTGTGGGCCAAATATGCTCGAAGTCGGTATTGCGATGCTGCAAGGCGCCCGGCATGAGCATATTTTCTCAATAAAAGAAGCCGCAAGAAAACTGAATATAAACGTGAACATCAGAGAGCTGAGAAAATCAAAAGATATCCATGGAATCGATGCATTGGTATTACCTGGCGGGGAAAGCACGGCAATGAAGATAGCAAGCAAAAATGAGGATCTTTTGAACAGCCTTTGGGAGGTAATTTCAAACTCAAACATTCCGGTCTTGGGCACTTGTGCTGGAGCGATATTACTATCTCAACAAGGATTGATTTCAACACCAATCGTCAGAAATGCATTTGGTCGGCAAAAAGAAAGTTTTCAATCCAAAATACGAATTGACTATCCGCATGATGACGACTTTCCGGGTGTTTTTATCAGGGCACCAAGATTTTTGGAAGGGTCAAAAAATCCCATTGCATGGTTTGGCGAAGAGGTTGTTGGAGTATTAGAAGGCAAGAAGATGGCCCTTACTTTCCATCCAGAACTAACGAATGATTATCGTTTTCATGAATGGTTATTAAATGAAGCCATCGAGTTCAAATCCCAGTAATGCCAAATAATTCTTGACCTAAGGTCTGAATGATTTGACAGAGGCAAAAAACTGTGATTTATAGAAAAAAAACATTAGTTGGGAACATGGAAATAGAGGTTGTTTGGTTCAAAAAAGACCTTAGGGTCAGAGATCACTTACCTCTAGTCAATGCCAGTAAAGGCAGTAGCCCAATTCTTTGTTTATTCATAATTGAACCAGAGAGGTTCAATTTACCAGACTTTGACCCAATTCATATTGAATGGGAAATTGATTGTGCAAAAGAATTAGCAAAGTCTCTAGAGAAACTTGGAGGCAGTTTGCACTTTGAAATCGGCAAGCCTATTGATATCTTTGAAAGAATAAATTCCACATACGAAATATCTCGAATACACTCGCATCAAGAGACTGGTAACTCTTGGTCGTTTCAAAGAGATATTGATGTGAGCGATTGGTGTAAAGCAAGTGCCATTGAATGGATTGAATATCCAAGTAACGGGGTAATTCGCAATCTAGACGATAGAGACAATTGGAAGAAACAAAGAGATGCTAGGATGAGAGAGACTAACATAGAGCCTCCTCTAATCAAAAATTCTGTCCCCTTTGAAGGAAGCGAACCAGAGATGTCTGAATTCGGGTTACAAGCTCGTAGGCTTACAAATAGACCAAAGCCAGGTGAAGAAGCGGGTTTAATTCGCTTGAAGTCATTTCTAAATGATGAAGCAAAGCAGTTTCAGTGGGCTATATCCAGCCCAACTCTTGCTGTCAAGCATGGCTCAGGGCTGTCACCATACCTAACAGTTGGAGCAATCTCAATGCGAAGAGTTGTTCAAGAAACTAACAAACAAATGAACTTCATTAGAGAAAATAAAATCCAATTTGATGAACCAAATAAGTGGCTGAGGAGTCTTGCCTCATTTAGAAAACGGCTCGCTTGGAGGTGCCACTTCATACAAAAGCTGGAGATGGAACCGAATCTAGACTTGGTCGCACAAAATCAGTTCATTGACGCAAATCTGGAGAGGAAAATGGATGAGGAAAGATATGATAGATGGAAATCTGGAAACACAGGTTGGCCCTTCCTAGA
This sequence comes from Methanobacteriota archaeon, assembly GCA_002710015.1. GTDB lineage: Archaea > Thermoplasmatota > Poseidoniia > Poseidoniales > Poseidoniaceae > MGIIa-K1. The sequence goes on from PAOW01000030.1 coordinate 11,814, forward strand.
TGCTTGCATGCGACAATTGTCTAGCACTGGCTGGATTAATTTTAGAATGCGTGCAATGATTATGTCTGCTGCATCTTACAATCTATGGTTACCATGGAGGGATGCCGGATGCTATCTATCAAGACAATTTCTTGATTATGAACCAGGTGTACATTGGTCTCAGGTTGGGATGCAATCTGGGACAACAGGAATCAACACAGTCCGTGCTTATTCAATGACAAAACAAGGTAGAGACCAAGACCCAGATGGTGATTATATCAGAACGTGGGTTCCCGAATTGAGGGAAGTACCAACAAAACACATACATGAACCATGGAAAATGGATTTAGATCAGCAGAACGAATTCAATTGCATTATCGGAAAAACGTATCCAGAACCTATACTAGATGAAGTTCAATCTAGAAAAGAAGGGGTAAGGAAAACTTACGCAGCTAGAAAGTCTCCACAGGCTCGTGATCAAAGCAAAGCAGTTTACAAAAAACACGGTAGTAGAAGCAGACCTCGAAATCGCAGAAGTCCAAAAAAGGAAAAGTCCGTTCAAAAGACACTATTCTAACTCACTGGTCAGAGGCTACAACTACACGGGCCGGAGTCAATACTCTGTCTTTGTAAGTGTAACCTGCTTCTAGTTCGTCGATTACACAATTTGCAGGAAAGTCTTCTGATGGAGGTAAAGTCGTAATCGCCTCCATCTTAGTTGGGTCAAACTTTTCTCCTTTAGTCTCTATTTTTTCTACTCCATCACCTGACAATTCCGCCCACATTTTCGACCTTATTAGGGTTAAACCTTCATCCGCATTTACTGCTAGAGATCTATCTATGTCAGCCAATACGCCCAGCATCTTTCTCGCCATGCCCATACCGCCATATTGAATGGCAATAGCCTTTTCAGACATTAGTCGCTTCCTAACGTTTTGAATCTCCGCATCACGATATGAAATCTCTTTTTCTGCGGCCTCAGCTCGCTTAATTGCTTCCTCTAATGGATCGAGTTCTATCACTTCCTCAGTGGTTTGTGAATCTGAATCCTCATCCCCTTTCTTGGATTCCTCATCAATGACTTCTTCCTCGTCCATACGCTTGCCACCAAAGACTTATTTTTCAATTTCACGAATCTAAAAGGTTCGTTAAATTCCATTCACCATGCCCCCATAACTGGGCATCTAAATGATCCCTCCCCAGAATTTGGATAAATCCTTTTTGATTTACCACATAATGAAGGGTTCGAGAATTTTTGTCATGTGATTCAAAGGTAGGAATTATCCTAGGGTCTTTTTTCTCATCAAGTGTTTCACCGAGTTCTTCTCTTCTTCGCATCCAATCCTGACATACTTGCTCTGCAAATTCGGTTTCTGTCTTCTTAGAGAGTGACTCGTTTACTTCACACCATACATCAAACGAATACATTTCTTCAACATTTGAAATTTCCCTTCCAATCGCATTCTCAATGTAGATGTAGCACCTTCCTTCCCATGCTTCCCAATATCCTATACTAGCCCATTCAACTAATTTTAGAAGAACTTCATGTCCATGAGCATGGGCTAAAACTTCTCTAGTTGTTCCGCTACCTGAAATCTGTTCAGCAAGGTCGAGAAAATCAGCTTCACAATCGATATCGAAATCTCTCTCTAGTTTAGAATCCAATTGAGGTCGAATATTGCGCAGTGAACTGGAATTCATTTTGTCTACTAAGTCATCCCAGTTCATATCCAATAGGTATAACAATGAATTTCCATCTACAAGATGGAGTTTCATGTCTATTCCCATATCTTGACCCAAAAAGGCTCCATACATCAGTTCATTGGGGACTAGTTCAATCAATTAGACACAATTAGTTTTCATTGGTGACTTATCAATACACAAAAATCTCATTCTTCTACTATCGTGATACTATGATTAGAGCATTAGTTGATGATATTTAATTAGCAGGCTCAGTAGATAGTATTGAAGAATAACCGACTACCCGAATGACACAGGAGGGGGGCTTTATGGCTACAATCAAAGAGCAGATTCAGGCCCTCTATGATGAGATTAACAAAACTCAAAAAAATAAAGCAACTAATGCACATATTGGGAAATTGAAAGCCAAAATTGCCCAATTAAAGTTGAAAGAAGAAAAAGCTGCAGCATCCGCCAAAGCTGCTGGTCCTGCAAAAGGATTTGAAGTGAAAAAATCTGGTGACGCATCTGTTGCACTGGTAGGTTTCCCGTCAGTTGGTAAATCAACACTAATTTCGAAAGTGACAGATGCAAAATCAGAAGTGGGTAACTTCGCTTTTACGACCCTCACATGTATACCTGGGCTAATGGAACATCGGGGAGCGAAAATCCAGATTTTGGATTTACCCGGTCTAATCAAAGGTGCCGCTGAAGGGAAAGGTAGAGGAAAAGAAATCTTGGGGGTTATACGTTCATGTGATATGGTTCTATACATTGTTGACCCATTTCAAGACGCCCATTTCCGAGTATTACACAGGGAATTAGAAAATGCTGGAATAAGGCTCAATCAGACCAAACCGCCGGTATTTGTAAAGCGTGTAGAAAAAGGAGGTATCGACGTTAGGACAACCGTAGAACAGACTCATCTAACACCTGATGAAATGGGTGACATAATTCGCTCGTTTGGGTACACGTCCGCAATAGTAACACTAAGAGCAGATACAACTGCTGAAATGTTGGTAGATACGATGGTGGGAACTCGTATATATTCTAAATCTGTAATAGCAGTTAACAAAATTGACATTGCGACAGAGAAACAAATCCAAGATGCCGAGAATGCACTTCCACAGGATTGGCCTATCATGAGGATTTCTGCGTTTAAGGGCACTGGATTAGAGGAGTTGAAAGATTTCATCTATGACAATCTAGGATTCATGAGAATTTTCCTTAAGCCTCAAGGTCAAGAAGCTGACTTGGAAGAACCACTGATAGTCAAAGACGACTCTACGGTTGAAAATGTTTGTAATAATTTGCATAGAGATTTTGTAAGGAAATTTAGATTTGCTAGAGTAAAGGGTCCCTCTGCCAAATTTGACTGGCAGAGAGTTGGATTAGATCACAAATTGAAGGATGGCGATTTGTTATCAATAATTATCAGAAGGTAATTATGCATCAAATTCAAAGATATTTGGATTTGATTTTATTGCAAAATGTAAGTTTTTACGCGTGGTTTCAAACTCATACTTATTACTGAATAAGAAGTTTTTATTCCATGCCAGAGGACAGTCTGTACGAGTGGTTTGAAGATTCTGATATGAATGATACACTAACTGTTGGTGGTAAAGGTGCATCTCTAGGTGAGATGTATCAGCAGCTATCTAAATTAGGAGTTAAAGTCCCGAATGGATTTACGCTAACTACTGCTGCATTTCAAAAATTTATCAATGCTGATATTCCTAACAAAACATGGAACAATGTCGGTGCACCAGAGGGTATGGAACAACTGCGACAAACTGCCATCGAATCGAATACCCTAGCTGGTGCACTAGAAGTGTGTTTAAGAGATGCTGATCCGTCTGATCACTTGAATCTTAACGGAAGAGCGCAACTAGCAAGGTCACTAGTAAGGGAAACTCCGGTTCCTGATGACATAAAGCAAGTAATAGCGAGTGAATATGGGAAGTTGTGTGACATTTATCATCCGGGTGTAGATGTTGCAGTTCGCTCCTCTGCAACAACAGAAGACTCTGCTGAAGCCTCATTCGCAGGTCAATACGAATCATTCCTGAATGTTAGTGGAGATACAGACATAATCGAAAAATGGAGGCGTTGTGTTGCCAGCATGTTCACTGAAAGAGCGATAGGATATCACTTGGAACATAACATGCATCCACTAGACTCTGCAATAGCGGTTGTCGTAATGAAAATGGCGCGCTCAGACAAAGCATGCTCGGGTGTAATGTTTACAATCGACCCTGACTCTGGGCATGATGGCGTTATACACATTGGTTCATCTTTTGGGCTTGGGGAACTAGTAGTACAGGGCGTAGTTTCACCTGACACATATACAGTTTGGAAAGAAGGATTGAGAGCAGGAAAATTCCCAATCGTTCACAGGACCTTGGGAGCTAAAGATCAAATGATGGTTTACCACGAAGAAGCCGCTAATGAAGTACAATCGGTCGCCGTTCCTTTCGATGATAGAAGACGTTGGTCACTTGATTCTACCGAGTGTATTGAATTAGCAATGATGGCTCTCAAAATTGAAGATTACTTTGGAAAACCTATGGATATTGAGTGGGCCAAGGATGGAATAACTGGCGAGTTGTTCATAGTTCAAGCAAGACCTGAAACGATTCATTCTAAATCTCAAAATAATAAAATGACGATATACAAAATTGATGAAATAGAAGCTGAGCGTTTGAAGAAAAATGGACGAGTTATCGCAACAGGACAGGCAGTAGGTAAGAGAATAGGTAGTGGGAAAATTAGACTTTACAGAACATATAATGAAGTTCTTGAAGGTAAAAGAGAGTTGAGACGGTTAATCGATAGCGGTATGTCGCCAGAAGAAATATCCTCTGAGTTGTCTGTATTTGAAAAGGGAGACGTGCTAGTTACTGAGATGACAACTCCTGACTGGGAACCATTGATGAAGCAAGCCTCTCTAATAATTACAAGAAAAGGCGGTCGGACCTCTCACGCAGCAATAATTGCCAGAGAGTTTGGAATTCCTGCGATCGTGGGTTGCTCGGATGCCATGGATTTACCCAATTTTTCAATTGTAACCGGTAGTTGTGCAGAAGGAGATACTGGATATGTTTATTCGGGTGAAGTGCCATTTGATATCGAAGAAGTATCATTCGATGAAGAACTAGAATTAACCACGAAAATTAAGCTGAATGTTGGATTTCCTACTAAGTCCTTAGCCGATTCAAGGTTGCCTGTTGATGGTGTTGGTCTCGCAAGAATTGAATTCATATTGTCCTCCGAATTAGGTATCCATCCCCTCGCCTTCGTGCATTTTAGAGAATTGCAGGAGTATGTAGAAACAAATGTAATACCTGAAGGATTGAAGGGTTACCAGGAATCTATAATCGCAACCGATGTCAATGAAATCCGTTCTTTGGTTGAATCGCTTGATAGCAGAGCATGGTCATATGAGGACAAACGTGGTCTATTCATCGACAAACTCCGAGAAGGAGTAGGCCTAATATGTGCAGCATTTTATCCTCGTCCAGTATTAGTAAGACTGTCTGATTTCAAATCTAACGAGTACAGAGAGCTTCTTGGAGGCTCAATATTTGAGCCAATTGAAGAGAATCCAATGATTGCATGGAGAGGGGCTTCACGCTACCTTGATGAGAAGTTTAAGCCAGCTTTTGCTATGGAAATCGAGGCTATGAAGTCGGTTAAGTATGACTATGGATTAGATAATTTGCAACTAATGGTTCCCTTTTGTAGAACTCCAGAAGAAGGTGAGTTAGTCAAAAATTTGCTAGAAGAAAGCGAAATAGGCCCAAGCTCAGGCACCGACCTATTTGTTATGGTGGAATTGCCATCGAACGCAATTGAGGCCGATCGTTTCATGGAATTGATGAATTTATCAGGTGGCTCTATCGGGTCAAATGATTTAGTTCAGACAGTGTATGCAGTCTCGAGAGATGACTTAGAAGGATATCAAAACCCGGTAGATGCAAGATCGCCTGCTGTTAAAATGATGATAAGAGACATTGTTAGGAAATTCAACAACAAGGGATTGGAAATAGGCATCTGTGGTCAAGCGCCGTCGGATTTCCCCGATGAATTCCCACCTTTCTTAATCGACTGCGGAATCAGTAGCATATCTGTTACTCCAGACACTGCGATTGCAGTTCGGGCAACCGTCGCCCAAGCAGAAAAAGATGCAAAGATCTGAATTAATTTCAAATTTTGTTAGATTTATACTGTTGGAATTAAACATTGTTTAATATGCTGGGATGAAAACTAACATTCTAAGGAGGAATAAAATGACTAGCCAACTTAGAAAAATAGGATTAATAGCGAGCATACTGTCTGTATTAGGATCTCTATACATTTACTTCATAAGTGAGGATAAACAACTTGGAATCTTTGTGGGACTTTGGGCGCCTACGCTAATTCTACTAGCCAGTGAGATTGAAAATTGGATGGAAAACAAGTAGTTTTTCATCACAATCGTGCCATTAATTAAGGTTGAATCGCGGCAATTTCCCTAGGGGATTACTGTGAATTTATCGCAATCAGAGAAAATACTAGTGTTCGATACAGAAACTACTGGGCTTGAAGACCACGACCAAATTATACAACTGGCCTGGGGATGGCTCACTGATAGTGGAGATTTAGACGGAATTCGATCGTTCAAGTGCCTTCCAACGATTTCATGGAAATCAGATTGGCACACAGAGCATAATCTTTCAATGGAGGATTTGGAAGGATACCCAAATCTAGATTACGACATGATATCTACTTTCGTAGACGACCTTTCCAAGGCAGATTACATACTTGGTTACAATGTGAAATTCGATGTTAAGAAAGTCGCTAGCGAATTCAGAAGACTAGGTATTGATGATAATCTTGTCAAATCTAAAGCTCAAATTGATCCCCTAACTTTGTGGACAATTGCTGAGCCAGACAAAAAGCTTGAGACCGCTTTTAGAAGATGGAGTGGTAAAGATTTAGAAGGAGCACACGACGCATCAGTAGACATTACAGCAACGGCAAATATCATGCCGGGTATGCTCAAAGATTTCGGTTTACAGGGGATGACTATGAGCGAAATTTCAAACATGTGCACAGACAATAATTTCGTTGATACAGAGGGGAAAATGGTATGGGAAAACGGAAAAGTTGTAATCAACTTCGGTAAGCACCAAGGAAAATCCATCTTCGCAATGACTTGGTCTAACATACAAAATGAACAATGGTATGCAAGGAACTATCACACATTCCAGTCTAAAGGATACGCGATGCATTCTGATGTTGTTAAAGCATTTGAAATCGCATTAATGCACAGGAATGATGAAACAGCTTTCACTAATTCAATCGCTGAAACATTTGGTAGACCAAGTCGTTAAGACAAATTATTCCAGTAATCGTCCACCGACTGACAATTCCTGATATGCTTTTACTGGTCCTTCCAGTTCATCCGATAGGGGAGCAACAGTAGAACGCGTTAGGACCTGCTTTCCATCGACAAGTTCTACAACATAATTTACAGTCTCATTTGTATCGGTCTCAACAAAATCACTTCTTTGATGAGCACCTCTACTTTCCTTTCGCTCGATTGCGGATCTAATTGTAGCCTCTGCACTGTCGATTGAACCTAATAAGTCCAATGCTAGAGCAAGGTCTGAAAACCCTTCTGCACTTGGACGAACATCGACGTCAGCAGATGCTTCCTTTACTTTCATTAATTCTTCAAGACCTTTCTCTAAACCGTCTCCAGAGCGCAACACACCACAGTATTCCCACATTATATCTCGAACAGCTCTTTGCAGTGGGCGTGCTAGTTGCTCACCGTTTGTTGTCAGCTTGTCGAGTTCTTCAATAGCGTCTTGAATTACACTCCTATTCCTTGTTTGAAGATCTAGAGTTTTCGAGAACTCAGAAGCTTCATCTCCAGCGATTTTTCCAAATACTAATATTTCTGCAAGAGAATTGCCACCAAGCCTGTTTGCACCATGCACTCCCGAAGTGCATTCTCCAGCAGCATACAATCCGTTAACACCTGTTGAGTGCGTCTCAGGATCTACCATTACACCTCCCATGCTGTAGTGTGCTGTAGGGGCTACTTCCATGGGATGTTTAGATATGTCAAGCATTTGGGATTCCATGAATTGTCTATACATTCTGGGAAGCTTTTCTAGGATGATTCCTTTGTCAACATGGCTTATATCTAGGTATACTCCATTATTTTCCGTTCCTCTACCTTCTGAAATTTCTGTGTAGTTAGCAAGGGCGACACGATCTCTGGTTGAAAGTTCCATCCTGACCGAATCATATTTTTCCATATACCTCTCGCCATTGGAATTAGTTAATCTACCACCTTCTCCTCTAACCGCTTCGGTCACTAAAGTTCCCGCAAGGGATTCAGGATGGACCATTCCAGTTGGATGGAATTGGACCATTTCCATGTCTGATAATCTACATCCTGCGTTAAGTGCGAGTCTCATCGCGTCTCCTGTATTTTCATCTCTACGTGATGAACTTCTTCTCCAAATTCTTGTATGTCCACCTGCTGCTAAAACTACTGAATCAGACAAAAATACTGTCCTTTCTCCTGAATTAATGTCAAAGGCCATAGCTCCAAAGCATTGTTTCTGCCCATTTTGCGTATTCACAAGTAGCCTCGAGACATAGGTCATATCAATAATTGGAATTTGTAGCTGTTCTACTTTCTCAACAAGAGTGTTGAGAATTGCTCTTCCTGTGTAGTCCCCTGCATAGCATGTTCTCCTGAATGTATGAGCACCAAAATAACGCTGGTCTAATTTCCCATCCGCAGTTCTTGCAAATGGAGCACCCCAGTCCACTAATTCTTCAACTCTGTTTGGTGCATCCTTGACCAAAATTTCCACTGTTTTGGGATCACCTATGTGATATCCTTCCTGATATGTATCAACAAAATGCTGCACCCAATTATCGTCAGGATCAACAGTTCCCAAGGCTGCATTGATTCCTCCAGCAGCAAGAGTTGTGTGTGCGTCGTTTCTAATACGCTTGCCAATCACCATGACCTCACATCCATTTTCATGTGCGGCTATGGCAGCCCTCAGGCCAGCACCACCTGATCCAATAATCAAAACATTGCATATTTTTGTTCTATATTCTCTCATCAATATCACATCTTATTCTCATGCTAGTAGTATTAGACTTAGTTGCATAACAGCAGCACCAAATAATGCACCAACTACCATATGTTGAGGACGCTTTTGCTCAAGTGCTTGTGGGATTAACTCTTTGTATGCGACAACAGTCATGATTCCTCCAACAAATGCGAGAGAGCAGCCAACCATGAATGGAGTAAGGAATGAACCTAAAACTAATAGTGCGAACATGGCACCAAGCGGTTCGGTTAAGCCAGTAGCCATAGCGATTAAAGTAGCTTTCAACCTACCTCCATTGCCTGCTTTAATCGGAGCTGCAACCGCTATTCCCTCTGGTATGTTGTGCAACGCAATTGCAGCCATTAGGACAACACCATATTGTGCAGATTCTAATACAGCCACACCCATTGCTAACCCTTCTGGGAAGTTGTGTATGGCTAGAGCTATCGCAGTTAGCATTCCTGATTTGTACAATCTTCTCTCTTTTGATAGTTCTAGAAGATTCTCGTCTTTCGTGGTGTAATAACTTGCAATGTATACGATAACAACACCAACCAAGAATGAGATTGATATCGACATGAAACCAAATTCCAAACCTCTTTCAAACCATAAGTCGAATATCGAGATTAGTAGCATAACTCCTGCTGCCATCGAAAGTAAAAACGCCATCATTTCAGCGGTTATCTCTTTCAAAACAAACACGATTAAACCTCCAATTCCAGTTGCTAGCCCTGCAAGGAGTGCAAGAATGAATGGGAATACCCAAGATGAAGATTCACCCTCAAGGCCTTCGATTTGTATCAAAGGCTCATCGCTTGAACCCAAACCACTCTGCTCCGCTATGATATTGAGAACTATCTCGGTAGCCAAGCCTAAACTCTCTTGATTTACAATCTGGGATGTGTCAGTCTGTCGGTGATGTTGAGCATATTCCCATCCATAAAACCCAATCGTAGTAACTCCATGTTGATTGAAAGAACGATGGTCGCTATTACCACGCTCTTGCAATTGGACATTTGTAGAGTATCCTTCCCAGCCATCCTTGATAACTTCACGATTTATTGATTCAATAGAGTTTTTCAGCCCAGAATTTGAAACGTCAATACCCAATGTTCCAAGACCAATATTTGGATTCAGATTTGTAGAGTCTAGGTTAATGTAAAGATCAAGATGTTCAATTTCTTCAGAATTAGCATCAATATATGCCTGACTACCGAGTAAACCCAATTCCTCACCACCCCATGTTGCAAACTTGATTGTAGGAGTCAAATCAAGCTCGCTCAATTGGTCAGCAAGTTCGATTACTTGGGAAACTCCAACAGCATTGTCAACAGCACCAGGGCTGATGTATACAGAATCATGATGCGCTCCTATCATAATGTGCCCCTCGCCACTTCCTTCCAATTCTCCAGTAACTACCTGAACTGTTCTCATTCCAATGTTGTAACCTTCCCAAAATCCATCCAATGAGGCATAAAGCGTGGGATCATCCTCTGCTTGTTCTATGAAATCATGGAATGTTACTGCAACGCTTTCAGCTATGTAGATGAATGGAACCAGCCTATCTGCATACTCGCCATTGTATGCTTGAGGGAATGGAACGGTCTTGCCATTCTCCTCAACCGTAAGAGATCTAAATGGAGGAGTTTCAATTCCTTCTGTGTATATCATTACCACTGCAGCCTCTTGGTCTAAGGCATTTTTGTATATGTCAGATAAATTTCTCCTGTCATTACCGTCCCAATTTATCATAATTGCCAAATCAGTAAGGTCTCCTGCTGCAGAGAAGTCTTGTTCTGTGCCGTTGTTCAAGAATGTGATGATATTATCATGTTTGTGAGTTGAACCTGAATATCCAAGGAAAGTAAACTTCTCTACGTGGTTTAATTCTCCAGTAGATTCTATCTGAACCCTTCCAGTGCCTGCCGCTCCATCGGGTAAGCCCGGAACATTCTGTGCACCTTGCTCAAGTTGTGCATGCATTAGGATCTGGTGTTCGTCGGGTTCAGCGTCTACGAACCAAGCACCCATGACTTGATACTCTTCAATTTGAACATTTTTCAAACCTATTTCTGAGAATCTCTGATGTATATATGAAGTCGCTAGTGATTCCTCACTAGAGCCAGCGACCCTGGGCCCAAATGAGGTAATTTGGTCAACGTCGGTGTAGATATCTTCACTATTGACTGAGAATTTAATTTCTGGATCTTCATGAAGTAAGCTCACAGCCATACTTGATACCAAAACGATCGCAGATACTACTCCAAGAATGGCTAACCTGTAATCTGAGATTAACCCCATGGGGGTGGCCAGCAAGAGGCATTATCTAAGGTTTAGGTTGCCCTAAATTTACAAAAACAAATGCTTCACAAGAATAGAAATTTATTGTCTGATATAAGTAACACAATCACAGTTTATCCTTACTATACCGAGTAATAATATTGAAACACTGGTTACACTTCGGTAACATTATGTCGATAATTTCAGCATACAACGACGCTTGGGAAAATAAGGATGTAGAGGCACTTGCAGAACTGATACACGATGACTGTGTGTTTAACCCACATGTTGGTGGAATAACAATGAGCAAATCCGACATACTCGGCTTTGCAGGCTCTGACAATTCCCCTCGCTCTGAACAAAACAGAATTCTATTCGAAAATGACGAAGTAGGAGTCGCACACTCAATTGTTCACTTCGCAAACGACTCTGACTCTGAGGCTGTAATGTCATTCATGCGATTTAAAGATGGTAAAATAATACTAATGGAAACCGGAGCTACTCCTCTGTCTGACAACTACAAATTAGTTGGATCAGAGTGATACTATATCTATTACAGATTACCTTTTTACCATGCTTACGTTACGTGCATGTCCAAAGCATCAAGTGGGATATAACTCATTTCTATCGCTAGTTAGTAGAAGAGTATTATCAATAAATAACGCATTTAATCAGAGCAGGGATTTTGCGTAGGCCTTATTATGATAAATAAGAAACACGACAGCGCAAATATGCCAGAACCACTACCGGATTTTGGCAACATCCACTTTGATGGTACCTTACGACCATCCCAAAATGCTGCATGTGAGGAAATCATTCCACAATTAGAGAATGGTGAAACGAGACTCTATGTTGTAGCTCCACCTGGCTCTGGAAAGACAGTTCTGGGACTATATGTCTGGGCAGACTTAGTCAAGAAACCAGCGATTGTGCTTTCACCTAATTCAGCCATCCAAGCACAGTGGGCAGCCAGAACCTCCCTGTTCGACATGGATGGAAAAGAGGAATACATCAGTACAGACCCAAAAAAACCAGGATTGCTTACTTCGCTAACCTACCAAGCTGTAACTGCGCCAGGCAAAGGAGGAGAGGACATTGAAGAAATGGCGCTGATTGCATGGTCTGAGAAATTAATTGCTGAAGGTGAAGCACACGATCATTTGTCTTGCGAAGCATGGCAGTCGGATCTGAAACAAAAAAATCCGGAATATTACGAAGATAGGTTGGGGACCTACAGGAAGAAGGTCAGAGATAAAATTGCAAAGCAAGGTAATGCAGTCTCTATTTTAGGAGAGAGTGCAAAGGCCAACATTGAAAGATTGAAGAATATCGGAATAGGCCTTATTATTCTCGATGAATGTCACCACCTGATGCATCACTGGGGGCGTATTCTTGCTGAAGTCAAGGAAATATTTGGTAATCCAGTTATTCTAGGATTAACTGCAACACCGCCTGTTGCTGAGGATTTCGATGAAGTTGATTCTTCTAGATATGAGGAGTTTTTTGGTCCAGTAGACTACGAAGTACCCGTTCCAGCACTTGTGCGTGAAACCAACTTAGCACCGTACCAAGACTTGTGTTATTTCGTAAGACCTGACTCAAAAGAATTGCAGTACATTGCAGGGGTTGATTCAGAATTTGAAGAGTTACTTGCTGAATTGCGAGACAAGAATATTCAGCGTGAATCAGACAGGGTTCAAGATTTGGATACATGGGTTTTCCAATCTTTGCAGGAGAGAAAATCTCCTGGTGGTTCAACTATGGGTTGGAGAGATTTCCACAAGAAATACTCAGCATTTGCCGATGATGCTCGCAGGTTTTTGCAATTACATGGCGCTGAGTTACCAAATGATGTACCTATGATTGCAATCCATGATTTCGATGAATCTTGGACAAGAATAAGCATGTTACGAACTGTTCTAGACCGATACGTACGCTATGGCTTGAGACGTTCTGAAAGTCAAACAGACCATGCATTATCTGATTCAGTAGTTTCTAGACTAAGACTTCTCGGAATACAAATCACAGAAACCGGTTCCAGACCTTGTGCATCACCTGCTGGAAGGGTAATGGCCTACTCTTCATCAAAAATTTCAGCCCTTGAAAAAATTGTTTCGGCTGAGAGAACATCATTGGGGGAATCGATTCGAATCGTGATTGTGACAGATTTTGAAAAGACATCCGCCACATCTCTCGTTGACGGAATTTTGGATGATGAAGCAGGTGGAGCGATTGCAGCATTCCGTTCAATGGTAACGCATGGAGAGGGTGATTCACTAGACCCTATTCTGATGACTGGAAGCACAGTCTTGGTTGATGACGATCTGTTTGAAAGGTTCATTGATAGAGCAAAAAAATGGGTTGAGGAAAATGATTTGGATATCCGATTCGAAAACCACTTTAGAGAAGGATACCATGAAATTCAAGGAAAGGGGAAGAATTGGATTCCTCGGTATTACTCGATGATGATTACAGAGTTTTTCCAAGAAGGACTAACAAAATGCTTGATTGGAACTAGAGGGCTACTTGGCGAAGGATGGGATGCTTCGCGAATCAATGTACTTGTAGACTTGACAACAGTTACCACCAGCATGAGTATCAATCAATTACGGGGC
>PAOW01000031.1 GCA_002710015.1 Methanobacteriota archaeon
AGACAAAATATTCGGGAAAGAGGTGTTGAATTCGTGGACAAATTGAAAGCCTTGGCTGAAGAAATTCCTGGAGTAATTACACAAGTTCAAGGAACTGGTTTATTGCTTTCAGCTGAACTAGATCCTGAAAAAATGAAGGTCGTTGGGTTCGATGATGTCGAAGTTTGGTGCCGTAAACATGGCCTAGGTGTGATCCATGGTGGAATTAATGCCCTAAGATACACCCCACACTTCAACATCACAACTGAGGAAGTTGACCTAGTAATAGAAATTACACGGCGCGCTATATCTCACTTTTCTCAGTAATCACTGACCAGTAATCAAGTGATGAAGTGTTCTCACATGGATGCCCGTCGCACCAGTTTTCACTAGTTTGTTGGTTTTAGCACCCCAAGCAGTTCCAGCAATATCAAGATGAGCCCAAGGTATTTGCTCATCTGAATCCTTTCCGTTAGGAACGAATTGCTTCAAGAATGCCGCAGCAGTGTTAGAACCTCCCCATCTGCCTGCGCCAAGGTTTCGAACGTCTGCAATTTTAGAGTCTGTCATCTCTTTTTCGAATGCTTTGAACAATGGCATAGGCCAAGCAATCTCACCACAGTGTTCGCCCGCTTTCTTTATGTTATTCAACAATTCATCATTGTTAGACCAAAGACCGCTCGCTTCGTGTCCCAGCGCCACTACACACGCACCGGTTAAAGTAGCTAAGTCGATTATGTAGGATGGATTGAGTTTCATTCCTGTATACCACAAACCATCTGCTAGGACAAGTCTGCCCTCTGCATCCGTGTTCAGAACTTCAACTGTTTTTCCGGAGTATGTCTTGATTACATCTCCTGGACGCTGAGCATTGGAAGATGGCATATTTTCTGCCATACAAGCGACTCCTATCACCCTGTCTTTGTGGCCGGACGCAACTATTGCTTGCATAACTCCAAATGTTGTAGCAGAGCCATGCATGTCATACTTCATTTCGTCCATAGATGGCGGTGGTTTTAGTGAAATACCACCAGTGTCGAATGTTATTCCTTTACCAACAATGCAAGGACTTGGCCCGGGCTTATCGCCGTTTATTTCGAAGATCACCATACATGGTTTGCGAGCGGATCCCATACCAACTCCAACAAGGCCGCCCATCCCTAGAGAGAGAGCTTCATCGTACGTGATTACCTTGACGTGAACATTGTCATGCTTCTCACCAAACTCGATTGCTTGTTGAGCATATGCCATTGGGTAGAGATCGTTAGGTGGTGCATTACCCAAATCTCGGGCTAGGTAAACGCCTGTTGCAACCGCTGCGGATAATTCAGCAGAATGTTGCAATTCCTTTGTTTTCTCATTCTCACAAGTAACATGTGCAGTTATTTCTCCACTGTCTGACTCATCATCATCCTTTGACTTGTATTTGTCATATGAGTAATCTCTCAGTATCATTCCCTCAACGAATGCACCCATGTGTTCTACTTCTACTCCGGCAAATTTTACTGTCAAAGTTTTGCCATGAATTTTCTTGAGACTTGCTGTAACTTTAGCTCCTGCATCTCGCATTGACTGCAAAGTTGCTTCATCTTGCTTACCGATACCAGCAAGCATAGCCTTACCTCCTTCAGTTCCAGCAAGTGTCATCACGGTTCCTGATTTTCCTTTGAAGTCGCCTGCGCTGAGTATTAATTCAATTTGACTTTTCAGACTGCGATGAACGCCTTCTTCAGTTCCCTCTGCCATACTTTTACTGTCCTGCCAAACGGGAAGAACGAGTGTTCCATTGATATTTCCATTGGTGTCTACTATCACCTTCATTGTCTCACCAATGCAATGCAGACGCATTTGGCTCTTGAAGATGCGCATTAAAAGGTCTAATCAAGTAATTCTGCTTCAATTGTAGAATTGTCAATAATTTCAAGCGGTTTTTCTTCCCTCGACCACCAAAAGGCAAAGGCCAACGCTGCTAGAGGAATTGCACCCACCTGCAGCATCCATGTTAGAGTGGAGGAAGAAAAACTACTGGTTGTTATCTTTGTATAAGCGATATCAACGGTTTCGTTTACGAACTTGGAGGAATGAATAACCCGCTTCTGATAAGATAATCTCCACTCCCCGCCGTCGTGATCAAATCCACTACTGGATACAATAGCTTGACTGGTTGCATTCGCAGTGAAGTTATCAGATTCCCAAAGTATCTCATTGCCAGTAACATATTGCAATGTTGCGTTTCTAGTGCTCGCCCTTCCAAGATTATTTACTGTAAATGTTACATCTTCGCCCTGTATACTGAGCTCCTCGACAACCAGACGTGCTCTCCAATACCAAGTATTAGTGATTAAGTAGCGCATGACGTCTAATTCTTCACTCAAGCGATCATTTACATCTTCAAAAGTGAACAACAAAAATTGGTCATCATCTGTCTCGAAAGTAAATGTAGGGAATCCCATTACGCCATAACCGTAATCTCGACTAGTACCACAGTTAGGATATAATCCTTGATTCGCATTTTGCATGGGAATATCTGAAATATTTTCATTAACATCATCTCTAATTCCGTGGAATAATTCCCAATCTGATGGCTGCTCTGGCCATTTACCCCATGGATATAGGATAATCCAAACTCCTGTATGCATGGTTACATACAAATCTGCATCTGTAACATATGTGTTCATGTATTCAGCATTTGCTTTTGTTTCTGGTTCGCTAAATGGACCTGCCCCTGGGGCGAAGGGGTCGCTTGGTGAACAATTATCCCAGAAATGGTCATAATTGCGGTTCAAATCTATTCCTGTTGGAACTGGCTCGCTGACCAAGGGGTTAGCGGCAGTTGTTAGGTTGAGATTGTGTCTTGTATCTGCATCGTTACCGTCTGGGTTCAGCATAATCAATATGTGAAGTTCCGTGTTTTGCAATACTGTGATCGCTTCTTCGCTACCAGCATTCCATTCATTAATGTAAAATTTCGCAGTCAGCCAAGCCAATGCGGTTCCTAGATATTCATTACCATGATGTCCGCCATCTATGTAGACTATTTCTTTGGCTTCGCCGTTAGCTTTAGTTTCATTTGACCAGTCTGAGAGGACCACCATCCATAATTCTCTACCTAAGTAAGACTGGCCAATACTCGACAGGGTCACGATGTCAGGATTATCCTCTGCCCAGTTATTTACCTCCTGTGTTAGTGC
Source organism: Methanobacteriota archaeon (assembly GCA_002710015.1). Lineage (GTDB taxonomy): Archaea > Thermoplasmatota > Poseidoniia > Poseidoniales > Poseidoniaceae > MGIIa-K1. Next base: position 3,171 of record PAOW01000031.1, read on the forward strand.
AGCATATGACATGAATATGTGATTATCAACTGGCTCACCTGGCCAGTTCTGCTCAGCAACAGCCATACTCGGGGCTACTACCAAGAATGCGAGAAATACGGCCAGTCCGCGCATATATCCCCCCAGCGAATGACCCATCATGAATATGACTGTTAGTTATGCAATATTTACCGAATTTTCTTGAAGAAAATTCATATTGCAAATTTAATTTCTTAATTGAAAAATTAGTCGGTTATGAAACCGAATAGAATCGGTGCTACGATAGTCGCATCTGATTCTATAATATGCATGGGAGTTCCTGGTGCCAACTTACCCCATGTGATTTTCTCACTTGGTGGAGCTCCCGAATATCCTCCATACGAAGTTGTAGATTCTGAGATTTGGGCAAACCAACCCCACATTGGAGTATTCTGATTCAAATCCTGTCGAAGCATAGGAACTACGCAGATAGGAAAGTCTCCTGCAATTCCTCCGCCAATTTGTAAAAACCCGAAAGGTTGGTTCGATTTTTGGTAAAATTCCGCCAAGTGAATCATATAGTCTATCCCAGTTTTCACATTTGACCTGTCAATATTTCCACTGATGCAGTGCGCTGCAAATATATTCCCAAGAGTTGAGTCTTCCCAACCAGGAACATAGATAGGAATACCAGTTTCTTTTGCTGCAATCAACCAAGAATCGGTTGGAGGGATTTCAAATTCAAGACCATCTAAAATCGCCATTACATGTTCATGTGGAAATGCAGGGCCTTTCTTCCATTGATTGAGAATTTTGTCTTCTATGTGACGTATCGCTTGTTCTTCAGGAATACATGTATCTGTTACTCTGTTGTATCCAGCCTCATGCAACATGGCCTCATCCTCCTGACTTAAATTACGCCAATCAGGTATCTTTCTGTAACTAGAATGAGCCACTAAATTGAAAACTTCCTCTTCTAAGTTGGCGCCTGTACAGGTTATTGCGTGTACTTTTCCAGCTCTAATAACTGGTGCCAGTGATCGCCCAATTTCTGCTGTAGACATGGCTCCAGCAAGTGTTACCATCAATCTTCCATCATCATCCAAAAATTTCTGCAATGACTGTGCACAATGTCGCAATGCACCTGCATTAAAATGACGGAAATGGCGATTGACAAATCCTCTGATTCCATCGCTAACTGGCTCGGTTAGAAATCTTTCAACACGCATACGTTGATTGATTTCTATCTCTGGGTATTTGCCTTTGAGCCCCTCCTCTATTACCTGAATTATTCTTGCAGGATCTGTTTTCCCGCAAGAAAATGCATCAATAGCTAACATACCTAATTCTGAATAAGAGTGTGCGCTAACATGACTCTCGTCAAGCAAAACAACGGCAGCAAATCCAATTGGTGAAACACTGCCATCAAAATTCTCAATGTGGGAGTGAACCCGACGTGCGCCTGACAAGTCAACCGCTTGCTCCATTAGAGACAACATCCAAGACCCTTCAACCCCTACTATTCCAGTGCAGTCAAGTATTATGTGAGCGCCATTAGCCATTTTTTCACCTCGTTTTTGCTATTTGTGCTGAAATAATCTTTGTGACGATCATAGCAGCAGTAAACTGCGTTAGTGGAGTTTCCTTTTGAGGCACAATCTCGTTGACGTCTGCGCTCAAGACGTTACAATTAGCGAATACCGTCTCAATTGTGTGAATCACATGCCAAAAAGAAAGCCCTCCTGGAACCGGCGTTCCTGTTGCCGGAACATATGAACCATCGAGCCCATCAATATCGATTGTCAAATGGACTGGACCTTTGATTTTTTCAATAGAAGATAGCCAATTAGACCAGTGTAATTCTCCTTCCAGCGGATTCGTGATGTCGCGTGCGAACGCTGTATGAATTCTATCATCGTTCTTAATCATCTCCAATTCCTCTAAACAATAGGCTCTTACTCCAATTTGATGAACTGCAAGCGCCCCCTCATCCAGAGATCTAGATATGGAACAAGCATGCGAATATGGGTCCCCGTCCAATTCGCTTCTAAGGTCCGCATGAGCATCAATCTGAATTAATGTCACCTTTTGAGGACACCCCCGTAAGATGGCAGGCAATATGCCATGCTCTCCTCCCAAAAAAACTGGAAAGGCTCCGCTATCATACAATTTAGTAGAATATTTGGCTATACCATCAAGTTGCTCTTGCAATGATCCACCTTCGCCATCCCAAGGGTCTACAGTCTTGATTACCTTACCAGCAGGAAGTTCTTCTCCCAGCAAATCATCATACAGTTCAACTTGCTGTGATGCTTCTATACACGCCTTAGGACCATCGATTGTTCCTTGACCATACGAAGTAGTTAATTCATATGGAACGGGTGCAATTATGATGTCTGCAACTCCATCCTCATCAGGCAGCCCAAGGAAATTTAGCCTCGGAGAGCAGTCACCCATGCGACAATCGGGATTATTTCCCCCTTTGAACTGCTCGATTCCAAAAAAATCACCGCTGGGTTAATATGGGACTTCAACCAATATACATAATACGCACCGGGGAAAGTAGCCGACTCGGCTATCAACGGGCTGAGGTGATTTAATGGGTATGACAATGGCAGAACTTACAGAAGCGATACGACAACACATTGACATGGAAATGGACCCAGAGGTCGCATGTGGTATGGCGGAACACGCTCTAGGTTTCTTTGGTTTTTACGATCGAATTATTGACAATGCATTAGAACCAACAGATAGGAACCTGTTTTACATGTTCCAAGATTATGATTTATTGACAACAGAATCGGAAGAAACAACTCTTTGGGATGGCAGAGAGTGGAGAATTCACTACTGGAGGTTTAAGCCAGAACTCAAAGAGCGTGTAGAGGCGTATATGAATCGGGAAGTCGAGGTAGTAGAAATTGACCCGTTCGGAGATGTTTACGGAGACGGAGGCAATATTTGGATGAGAGAAGGTGACAAACCTGTGAATCCAAATGCATTTACCTCCGACCATTGGGGTTGAACAAAGCTACGCAAGTTTTGAAGATGAGTGGGCCCTCCTTGTGGACATGAAAGCAAGAGTTACTCTGTTGGTGCTACTGTTTGTAGTTTCTACAATTCCATTCGCAAGTGCAGAGGATGAAACAGAGGTTACAATCAATACTGATTGGACTGAAGAACACGCTTACATTATCAAAGGCGAAGTTGAACTTTCCCAAATTGCGGCATCTCATACTCGTTCTGGAAATGCGCTAGACGTAGGACTAATCTATGATACAACGGGAACGGACCTCAGAGTTATCCTGAACACAACGATATCTTATGGAGATGAGATTAAGATTACAGCTGGTGACACTACCAGAGACATTCTGGTAGGATTATGGGGTCAGCCAATGGATGACCATGAGGTAACACTGAACTCAGACTGGATTATGGACCAACAATGGGAAAACGAAAACGGAAGTCAGAAGTATATCCTTTCCTTTAACGGGCAAGGGTGGCAGCAAAGGATTGCGAACAGTCTCGATTCTTGGGAAAGAGGTAACGGAACTTTAGTCATATTATCTAACACAGGAGAGGGAAAAACTTCAATGAATGTTGATCTCGATTCCGTATGGAAAAATGAAACTACTGTTGACGGTGCCATGACTGCACAAGTATTCGATGCAAGAGGAAATGGGATTATCGAAATTGACACTAATAGCGATGAGGGAAATCTCCAGATTCAGGGTATAATTAGCGATGCTTGGATAAATCGGAGTATGATAGATAATATCATTGACGAAAGATTCAGGCTTGAAGCTAATGGGACAATCTCACTACTCGCTGAAGATGATGATGGAATAATGGACTTGGATGGTGAATTAGCTGTTTTGTTCATAGAAACATGGGACTCAAATGGGTCAAGAGTATTGTCCCACACACAGTTTGAAGCTACTGCGGACATGATGATTGAGAACAATGATTCTAGAATGGATATATCACTCGATAATTTCGAATCAACTGAAAGGTGGGAAGAAGGTGTGAGAACCGATCACTTCAACCTAATGTCTGGGCATGGTTCTTTCGGATTTTCAGATTCAGACGATAATGCAAGCATCCAAATTAATGGAACCGTTCATGATTTCCATATCGAAATCGAAGACGGAATGATGATTGTTGATGATTTACATGTTGACGGAAGAATTACGGGAGATGCTCAGGGCACGTTTGGAGTTGTTAGGGGAATAGAGCAAGAGGCTACACAAACTAACAAATCTGGGACAATGTTTGATGTAGTCATAGTTCACCAGGAGGAATGGTTCAACGTAACTGGTATCGCAGCTCTTCCAAATTCGAACTTGGGTGCAGGAGCACACCACAACGAATCATGGTCATATGATGCCAAACAGGCCGACTGGGACAATAGAACCATCAGAACCGTTTGGGAACAAACTGGACCAGACCCGAGCAGTGGAGATATTATCCATGAAAACTCCCCCTTACAGACCTCACCAGAGCAGCCAACTGTCGAAGAAGCAATTGGGGATGTAACAGTCAGCAGAGAAACTGGTTTGTCTCCTATAACAGCACAATCTGGGGACGTTTTTGCACTAGACAGTCAGGATGGAATGGAAATGACTGTAACTGCTGGAGCCCCTATGACAGTTCAAATAGACGGACACTTGGTTGATACTGTTTATTGGACTGGTATATATTCTGGTGAAGTTAATGGATCCGCATCTGGCAATCTTATAGTCGATGGTCCGCTATCTGGATTAAATGTAGAAATAAATCGAAATTTTCAAATTGAGTTTGGAGAGGAAGGAGAGCTGGTATACTTAACCGAAAATCAATCTGTTAACAGAGTCATTTCGCCCTCGATAATATCGATTTATGACAACACCGAGCCGGTTATTGAATCAATATCTCTAGCACAAGGGGTAGTTACAGGAGAGGGCGGAGCTCCAGGCTATCTTGAAGTAGAAGTCTCGGATATCGATTTTAACGTAGAAAGCGTTCATATTGATGCAAGTTCTCTTGGGATTAATGAAACAATTACTCTAAACGATAGAGGATTAGATGGAGATCGTATCATTGGTGATGATATCTGGACCACTGAAATTTCTGTAAAGGGACTAGAATTTGGTGAATTAGAAATCAATGTAACTGCGATTGATGTTTTTGCCGAATTTGACTCGGAGCTAGCTAACATTACTGTAATTAATCAAGCCCCTAGACTTCTTTCGTTTGAAGCCGTACCAACTATTCTTTCAAGAGGTGAAATTATGATTATAAACGCTGAAGTCATTGACGGTCACGGAGTCAGCTCAGTATCTGTTGATTTCAGAGAGTATGGCGGCAATATGACCGAACTAAACCGAGTTGGAGAACTCTGGATTGGGCAGGTAGAAATCCCAATAGGTATGAGTCCGGGCAAGCACATTTTCAAGATACGAATGGTTGATGGAGAGGGTTCATCCATTATTGTTGAAAGAACATCGGCCTCAGGTCAGCACCACGAAGAATCTTCAACCGATGAAGACTTAGAAGTCACAATCCAGAATGAAGCACCAACGATCAATGTAGGTGAGACAAGAATAATTGAAATTGGAGATGAAGAAGTTGAATACACTCTCACAATTGAGGTAAGCGATCCTGATGGTTTGTTCTGGGTTAAAGTTAATCTCGATTCGCTCGCTCCCCCCGGACAATCAAAATCATGGCTTTCAATGACATCAAATAACGATGGAACTTATTCGATCAAGTTTACAGTAAAAACATACATTGCTCTGGGAACTTATGAGATAAGGGTAAAGGCCATGGACTCATATGAATCACAATCTGGTGAAGAATCATTATCTATTACACTGCAAGCACCTAATGATGAAAAAATAGACTCGAGCCAATCAAATATTTTGACATTGGCGGCGGTTATTGGATTGGGGATATTGGTAATAATCGGTGCTATTGCATATGTTATGAGGGGCTCAGATAAAGAAGGCGGTTTTGGCGGGTTTGGAGAGGTATGAGATTATCAAATAACGGCCGACAACCGTTTATACCTCCTTCCAATCCGCAAGTCTACCTAGCGAGAGTAGTGTAGTGGTTATCACCGAGCGTTGCCAACGCTTGAACCCGGGTTCGAGTCCCGGCTCTCGCACCACATAATTGCAAACAGTTAATCTCAAGCCAACCAGTTACTATCAGGCTCTACCATTTTTTCCTCCTACTATGCGCGACTATTGCTTAGACCTATTCTAGTGTTGGAATACAAACAATGCGACTGATTTTTCTCCGTGCTGTAGAACTCCAACCTGTTCAAAGCCATGCCTAATATGAAACCGCATAGAGCCGGGATTTGGAGGATGGATGTTTACTTCTGCTGTCACAGGAACTCCTATTCCTTTGGACCATTTTTTCACATAATCGTATAAGTTTGAACCAATATTTTGATTTTGATAATCTGATTTCACTGCTATTCGATCTACATACAGGAATTTTTCATATCTTTGGTTGAACCAAGCATAATTTAAACTTCCGTAGTCAGTTCTTGGGGGTAGACAAATTACAAATCCAAGCAATTGGTCATGAGAATATACTCCTACTGCTAATGAAGAATAATCAAGCAGTGATTTGATTTCTTCCTGTGATACCTTACCAGTGCCTGGTAATCCTTCTTCATTTATCTCCCAGATAGACTGTAAATCACTACGTTCTAAGTTCCTAATTTCCATACTCATTCCTCGGCAACGTTGTTTACAACATCAGCTATCAAAGTCATAAACATAGTTCGCAGCTGGACCATAGGCCTCCATCCATCGCCAGTTAAATCCAACAAAATCTCATGCAAAGGAGACAAGTCTGGTCTTTGTTTACCCACATAGGATATTGGTTTTGGCTCCATTCCTGCAATTTGATGACCAAATAGCGTTTCGGCAGTAAACTCACCTGACTGCCCCTGATTTGTTCTCTCCCATAACATATCAAATTCGGCTTTGGAATCTTCTGGAAGCCATTCCCTTCGTCCACACATGTGAATTGATTTAGGCTTTATTCCAGCTTTAATCAAATGCGAGATGGCGTTTGCTGCATCTGTAACACTCAACCAAAATCTTGAGTTTGATGTTTCGTGATTTTTTCCAACTATCCATTGGCGGATTTCTGGAGCCAGCCATTTGTCAACTCGTGTTGGAACTATGTCATGAAGAATTATATCTCTACCAACTACTATGTCTGCTTCAGACCCATCAAAGGATATTGAAAACCCCGTTCCTTGATCAAGTAATTTACAATTGGTATATTTTAGAACTGATTGATTTCTAAAATAATGGCTACTTTCTTCAGCGATAACATCAATATCCATTGAAAGTAATTTGTCTACGACGGCTTCACCTAGTGAACACTTTGCACCAATCACAAGTATTGCCATCAAGCTGTGCTAGATGGTAAATCTAAAAGAGATTATCATTGTAAATTTATCAATACGTTTTTTTAATTTTCAATTGGAAATTTGCCATTTTTCATTCCTCAAAAAAAAATTATGCGACATCAATTAAAAATAGAATTATGTTGTCCTCACTAAAATTGAAATTTTATCGTTTATCCAATTGGCCTAGGATAAATTATGCGTCAAACTCAATTGGAAAAGTGTTATTTTTTACAGTCAACTATAATAGTCGTCACTGTTGAGGCCCTATTAACCAAAACACAAATGGTCAAGGAGATGGGAAGATGCAAAATAATGAATACGACATCCAGGAGTTACTCCAAAGAGATGTTTATGTGAACGATACAAAGGTAGGTGTCATCGTTGGAGAAAGACACCACCCGAACGAAGCAAGGGTGCGCTCAATGCGCATCATGGTTGAACCTGGCGTAGCTGATGAATTCATGCGGAAGCCTGCCGAATTAGCTCCGCTTCACAAAGAGCTAATTCACAGCATTAGAAATGATGGATCTGTTAAGTTATCAAAATCAATGCGAGAATTGCAACGAAGGTGGAGGAACACAGTTAGAATCGACGAGAAATTATACGCTCCAGATGAAATGATGGATCGTGCAGTACTAGACAATCAAGGAATGGAAATAGGAGTTATAACAGAACTTGTGAAGATAAAAAGAACTTACAGGGCTGTTGTAGTAAAAACGCGAATTGGAGTGCAAATGCAATACGGAATTGATGCAACTATCAACATTCCAATCACTGCATTAGCAAGAACTAGAGAGAGATTGGACGAAGTTGTTCTCTCGAGAACTTTCGATAAATTGCTAGGACTACCATCCTACATTCAAGCAAATGACCCAGATGCAACGATAGAGTGAGTCACACCGTCGTCTTTATCATGGGATGGCCAAACGGCTGCTTGCCTTTGCGCGGGTAGCTTAGTCGGCTGGAGCACCCGGCTGATAACCGGGAGGTCGCAGGTTCGAGTCCTGCCTCGCGCACTATCTATTGTTACCAAATTAGCGCATTCGAATTAGTTATTTTATATTCAAATGTAAATTAGGCACACAAGAATCCTCATTTAGCACCCACGTGAGCCCTTACAACATGGTGGTTGTATCTGGCAGTAACTCCCAGAGTCTAGCCAAGGATCTTGCTAGCGAATTGGGATGGGAACACCACTCTATCGAAGCAAGAAGATTTCCAGATTCAGAAGGTTACATCAGAATACCAGAGGATGCAATAGATGCCGTTAGAAAAGAACCCGTCGTTCTTGTATCTAACACCTTTCCCGATGCTGGAATTGTAGAGACTTTATTGCTATTAGAAGCCTTGAGAGATGTAAGAGAAGGTAGACTTGAAAATTTGAAAGGCATTGGCCCACAAGAATTGGAAACTGTCGGACCTGGCGTAATTGTTGCTATTCCTTACTTCGGATATTCAAGACAAGATAAGAGGTTTAGGCCAGGAGAAGCGATAAGTGCAAGGGCAATTGGTCAGATTCTTGCTCCCCGCTGTGATGGGATAGTAGTGTTTGACCTACACGCTCCAGCTGCACTCAGCGACATGGAAATACCAGTTGCATTCACTTCAGCGATGCCAGAGATTGCCGATCATCTAGAAAAAGAGATATCGCCAGATTTCATACTGTCACCTGACAAAGGCGCTATTGAGAGAGCAAGTGCCGTTGCCAAAGCAATAAACAAACCATTCTCTTACCTAGAGAAGATAAGAATTGATGCACACACAATTATTCACAAAGCTAAGGATCTGGATGTCGAGGGTAAGGTAGTAGCTATTGTGGATGACATGATTGCAACAGGAGGCACTATTTGTAAAGCCGCTGATGCGTTGAGAAGTCAGGGAGCAATCGAAGTTCACGCTGCCTGCACACATGGATTGTTCACAGGCGGCGCAATCGACAGATTGAGTAATCATGTGGATGGAGTTCATGCAACCTCTAGTCTGGCAAACAGTAGAGCTGTGATATCTGGTGGTGCTGCACTCGCTAGAGGGGTGAGAGAACTTCTCAATGATTTGTGAATTTGTAATTTACCCCTGACCCGTGGTGTTTATATTCGCGAGGCCGTGCGCAGCGTTGCTTCACACAAGCATGAGAGTGATTTCAATGAGTGCACACGTGTCATTTGAGACCCCGAACGACGTCGCAGACAAAATCTACGAGATGGTTCAGGCAAACAATAACGGAAAAATGAAAAAAGGATCGAACGAGGTAACAAAAGCTGCTGAAAGAGGTACTGCTAAGTTTATCATTATGGCTGAAGATGTCAACCCACCTGAGTTGTTGGCGCACATTCCGCTAATTTGCGCTGAGAAAGGTATACCCTATGGATACGTTCCCAGCCAAGAATTCCTAGCCAAGGAAGCCGGAATGCCAAACGGTGTCAAGACCGCTTCGCTTGCTATGCTAGAAGTTACCAAGTCTGCCCAAGAGAAGTTCAGTGAAGTCGTCGAGTTAGTCAAAGGACTATCCAACTGAGGACCTTACATATCTGGAGAGATGAAGTATGTCTGAAGAACTAGGTGGATGGCCTGCTGAGGTAGTTGAGGTTGTAGGAAGAACTGGTATGACCGGTGAAGCAACACAAGTCAAAGTTCGTGTTAACGATGCGCCAAATCCAAGAGACGTTGGAAGGATCATCACAAGAAACGTTGTTGGCCCGGTCAGAGTAGGAGACATACTAATGCTCAGAGATACCGGAAGAGAAGCTCGCAAATTGAATTACAGGTGAGATTATGCCAGAACAAAGAATTTGCAGTTTTTCAGGAGAAATTATCGAACCAGGAACAGGACTAATGTTCATCCGACGAGATGGAACTGTGCAATGGTTCGCAAACAGCAAGGCTAGAAAAAATGCTGTTAAACTAAAGAGAAATTCCCGCACAGTAAAGTGGACCCGCCATTATGTAAAAGGCGGAATTTGAGTAAACGCATCTCAAAATCCTAATCGCTGTGCTCATATATGCTATGCCAGTGGGCAAAAACGGTGGAATTACTATGGAGACAACATATGTTATGGTTAAGCCTGATGGAGTACAAAGAGGATTGGTCGGAGAAATCATTCAAAGGTTTGAGAGAAAAGGTTTGAAACTTGTTGGATTGAAACAAATCATACCGAGTGAAAAAATCGCTAGAGAACATTATGCAGTTCACTCAGAAAGACCGTTCTTCCCTGGCCTCATCAAGTTCATTACATCGGGACCGGTAGTCTGCATGGCTTGGTATGGAAAAGATGCTATCTCTGTCGCTAGGAATCTGATAGGACCAACCAATGGTAGAGAAGCTCCTCCCGGAACAATCAGAGGAGATTTTGGTATGGATATCGGATACAACATGATTCACGGATCCGATGCTCCTGAAACAGCAGAGTTTGAACTAGGTCTATGGTTCCCAGACGGCTTAAACGACTGGACACAAGATAGTCAATCTTGGGTTTACGAGTGATTTAAAGTTCAATTGCAAAATCAAAAATCCAATTGGAGGATTGCACATGGCTGAACACACAGATAGCAATGATGATGCTACCTCTGGGTCAGATCAAAATCTTGGATGGCAGAGACAACCAATAGTATCGGTTCTGGGCCATGTTGATCACGGCAAAACGAGTGTTCTAGATCACTTCAGATCGTTAGGGAGTGAAAGGCAAGCTAGCGTTATGGATAGAGAGGCTGGAGGTATCACACAACATATTGGTGCAACCGAAGTACCTGCATCAATACTGAATGAAACATGTGCTGAAATGACCGGTGGTAAGGACTTCAATAGTCCCGGATTGCTATTCATCGACACCCCTGGACACCAATCATTCACTAGTCTGAGGAGTCGTGGCGGTGCTTTAGCCGATATCGCAATACTTGTCGTAGACGTCATGGAAGGTTTACAGCCCCAAACCATCGAAAGTCTTAGAATTCTTAGAGACAAAAAGACTCCATTTGTAGTCGCTGCAAATAAAGTAGATAGGATACACGGCTGGATGACCAAAAGTGGGCGTTCATTTATCAAATCCTGGACCGAACAAAGGGATGATGTAAAGCAATTGTTTGAAGAAAGATATTGGAAACTATTAGGACAATTCAGCGAGCATGGTTTCAACATTGAAAGATATGACAAAATTCGAGATTTCAAATCAAATCTTGCCATGGTACCCTGTTCAGCAAAAGACGGTGAGGGTCTACAAGACCTGCTTACTGTAACAGTCGGGCTTGCTGAAAGATTCCTCGAGGAAAGGCTGCGGGACACCCTAGGGGACGGAGAAGCAACCGTTCTAGAGATGAAAGATGAAAGAGGTTTGGGGAAAACCGTCGACGTTATCCTGAATAGAGGCGAACTAAATGTTGGAGATAGCATTACTCTCGTAGGTAATAATGGTCCATTCACTACCCACATCAAGGGAATGTTCAGACCCAAGGGTATGTCTGAAATGAGAGATGCAGGTGATAGGTGGGAGGCTTGCGAAAGCGCTGTTGCTGCATGTGGATTGAAGATCGTTGCACCGGGCCTTGAAAATGTGTTAGCTGGGACCACTCTGCGTCAAACCAACAGCGAAGAAGCAAAAGAAAATGCTGATGAGGCTGCACGAAAAGAAGCCACAATTTCTGTCGGAATATCAGAGGAAGGCGTCGTAATCAAAGCGGATACTGTTGGAGGATTGGAAGCCCTGGCATTTGAATTAGACAAGTTGGAAATTCCAATACGAATGGCAACCGTTGGACCTGTGAATAAGAGAGACATAATTACTGCACAATGCGCCGAAGACCCTCTTAATCAGGTGATTCTTGGTTTTTCTGTCAAAGGTAATTCAGAGGTTCAACCCAAGTTGACTGGTAATGATGCGGAAATTAAATTCATCTGCGCAGACATAATCTATCGAATTATCGAAGAGTTTGAGGTCTGGAGAGAGGAAACACAAGCAAGCATCGAGGCTGCAGCAAGGGAGAATCTAGTATACCCTGGTCACCTATTGTATCTTGAAGACCACACTTTCAGAAATAAGGGCCCTGCTATTGTCGGAATGCGAGTATTGGGTGGTAGAGTCCACATAGGTCAAAAAATAATGAAACTAGATGGAACACCAATTGGTCAAATAAAGAGCTTGAGAACCAGAGGAAGTGAAGATGTCAAGGAAGGTCGACAAGGGGAAGAACTTGCTGTGGCTGTCATGGGGCCAACTGTCGGGAGACACATAGAGGAAGGAGATGAATTCTGGGTAGATATCCCCGCATCTCATGCTAAGCGCCTCAGAAAATTGGATTTAACACCCATCGAAGAAGAAATATTGGAACAAATAACCTTGCTACATCGCAAAAATGATCACTTCTGGGGCAGATAGATTTAGTCTGCGTAGCGCGATATTCTTACGACTTGGGAACGCAATAGTTTGAAGTATGGTAGGTTTTGGTTGTCGTTTTGTACCAAGTTGTGTGAGTAGTATGGAGGCAGGATTCAAGACAGCAGCGCCAGCTGGCGACCACCGAACAAAAGACCTGATAGCTACCGTTTCTTCAATTACCAATTCTCTGATGGGAGAGGTATCAAAAGTTATCATCGGTAAGAATGAAAATCTGAGGAGAGTCACGGTTGGAATTCTATCGAATGGCAACATGCTGTTAGAAGATTTTCCAGGTCTAGCAAAGACACTGCTAGCGAACACATTCGCTAGAGCTCTAGGTTGTAAATTCAAGCGTGTTCAGTTTACCCCGGATTTACTACCAAGCGACATCATGGGCACATACATGTATGACCAGAAATCTGGTGAGTTCAAACTAAGAGCGGGGCCGTTATTCTCCAATATTCTACTAGCAGACGAAATTAACAGAGCACCTCCAAAAACACAAGCTGCACTTCTGGAAGCAATGGAAGAAAAGCAGGTCACAATTGAAGGTATAACACACAAACTGCCTGCTCCGTTTGTCGTTTTAGCGACGCAGAACCCTATCGAACAAGAGGGAACATATCCTCTGCCAGAAGCTCAAATGGACAGATTCCTCATGAAAATGAGCATGGGTTATCCAGATAGAGCTGAAGAGAAGGCTATCCTAGCTCGAAGGAAGCTAAGAGGAAAAGATCAACACGATGTTGAGCAAATAACATCGCCAAAGAAAGTTGTTGCAATGCAGAAGGCACTGGAAACCGTTCATGTCGACCCGGCAATCTTGTCATACATCGTTGAAATTGTTCAAAGAACACGAGAGGACCACAGAGTCGTCAACGGTGCATCTCCGCGTGCAAGCCAGTCGTTATTCAAATCGGGTAGAGCTGCTGCTGCGATTGACGGAAGAGATTACGTCATTCCTGATGATATCAAGGGTATCGCTTTGCAAATAATATCCCACAGAATTGTGATGAAGCCTGAGGCTAAAATTCGAGGAATTACCGGTATGCATATCGTGAGAAAGATTCTCTCGGAAGTCCCTGTTCCAGTAATACAACAAGGATGATTGATTCTCAATAAACACTACCCTTTACAGGGGAGGACCATAGTGGCATATTGTCTGAGTGTGCTCAACAGGAGGTGTTTGAAATGAATCCATACAAGATGGTTGTAGCTGTTGCAAATCAAAAAGGTGGATGTGCTAAAACAACTACTGCGGTCAATTTAGCTGCTGCTTTGTCAAAAGGATCTCCAAAATATAAGATACCCCCCGCTAAGGTTTTGTTAATTGATTTGGACCCGCAAGGAAATTGTGCAACTTCATTCGGTGTTGAAAAAAAGAAAATTAAGAAGACAGCATATGACTTACTGGTAAACGACGGGGGAGAGGATTTGCCTCTTATGGAGGAATATCTCATCTCTCCAGAACAACTTACTGAGTCAATGCAAAAAGCATGGTCCAAAAGAAACGAGAATGCGAGAAGAATTCCTAGCGATTTGGGAGTTGACAACCTATGGCTATTGCCAAGTGATATACATCTTTCAGGTGCTGAAATTGAACTGAGCCATCGTATTGGGCGTGAAACCCGTTTAAGAGAAGCCTTGGCTCCGTTGATTGAAAAATTCGATCACATAATTATTGATACGCCTCCCTCACTAGGTTTGCTTTCAATCAATGCATTATGCGCTGCTAATTGGGTGTTTATTCCAGTGCAAGCCGAATATTATGCTCTTGAAGGGTTCAGTATGCTGATGAACAGCGTTAAGATGATTCAGAAAAGAATCAACAGAAACCTGAAAATCTTCGGCGTTGCAATGACAATGGTTGACCAGAGGTCGAAACTTTCGTTGCATGTATGTGACGAAGTTCAGTCAAAAATACCTCGTAAAGTGTTCAAAACGCCCATTAGAAGGCTAGCAAAAGTTGCGGAAGCTGCATGGACTGGTGCTCCAACTGTTATCCTAAACAAACCGAGTAACAGTGGTGCTGGAGCAGGTAGTAGAGAATACTGGTCCTTAACAAAAGAATACCACGAGAGAGTTCTAGAAATGAGAAGGCAATTTGGAGTTACTGAACACCCACGCTTGTTGTTAGAAAAGCAAGGTCGAGAATTCTAGCACTCTGCAAAATGCGTTGCACTAAGGTAACATCTCGCGCGGGTTTCAAGTAGGGAAAAGGTCCATCATACGGTATGGCAGCTGGAGAAGGTATGACCTCTGTATGCGTAAGTTATGAGGTTAGAAGACAACTCAACACTCTTAGAACAATGAATGGACACAAAAGTGTTGATACATTCCTAGCTGAAATGATTAGGTCTTACAAGTTATCTACAATGAATGGAGAACTAGATTCCTTAAGAGAACAGATGAAAGAAGTTGCAGACGTCAGCGCAGAGCACCTAGTCCAGAGGCTTAATCTCGCACCGTTCAAGGTTTAGGGTGAGAAAATGGAGTGGCGACCTTCAGGGTATAAATTGTCGACTCAAGATTTAGTTCATGCAATTTTTGACAAAAATAGTGATGCCGGAAAAATGTTGGTTAAGGCTTGCTATGGAGATATAGAATTATTTGCTGCTAATAAAAGTTGGAACGCAATACTGTGGTTGATTACTAGCACTTTGAAAGTTGATGGGAAGCCTGTGTATACAGGTCCAGAGTTAGGGAAACTAAAGGCAAGTTTGCCTATTGTATGGCGTCAGAGTGCTTGATCACTTTCCCTGGTTTGCTAGCCAGTGTGCTCCATACCACTTCCATTGCTCCATAGTCCATCCAGGAGGCAGTCCTTCTGCTGGTAGAGGTGGAGCAATCGGTTCTTGCACTACTTCTTGGACTTCGCTCGTAACTTCTGCACTATGTGTCTCATTACTACCTGATTCGACTCCCGCCAACTCTTCTATCGATGATGATTCTTCCATTACACCTGAAGATTTTTCAGATTCATTGACAGATTTGATTTCTATATCATCGAACCCATCTGAAATGTTATTTTCACCTTCACCAATCGTCATAGGTTTAACATCATCATCCCAATACTTTCCAGAATCGATACCACCTACCGCAGATAAGCCTGCTTTACCCTCTAGAGCCTCGTTTTCTGCACTGTTATCATCAGGAACAAAAGGAACACCATAAGTCTTGACAAGTTCCTTCCTTTTCTTGGCTTTACCTAGTGTTGCCACTAATAGAATAAGCCCTACTGTTGAAATGAATGCAATTCCAAGAATTGGAGCTATTTCGAGGGCTTTGTCCAGATAACCATCGCTGCTGGATGATTGTGAATCTCCGCTGTTTGAATCATCCCTCCAAGTGTAATAACTGTCGACGACCTCTCCGTCTTCAACTTGTTTTTGGACGTACTTTTGATATTCTGAATCTCTAACACCCAGACAATCTTCTGATTCA
>PAOW01000032.1 GCA_002710015.1 Methanobacteriota archaeon
GGGGAAGTCCTCGCAGGAGTTACTTCGCGGATATGGTGAAGTGGTTATCACCTGAGGTTTCCAACCTCATGTCGTGGGTTCGATTCCCGCTATCCGCACCTTCAACATGTATGTGATACCCCCGGACAGTGTTCAAAAATAATGAACAATTAGTGATATCTGCAAAACCTCTTATCCATATCTTGAATAATAACACGATTGTGGGTTGGACATGAACCGCAGACCGAAAGCCTTCATGCTGACATGCTTGTTTGTATTGGCTTCGCTAGCTGGTTGTTTTGGAGAAGAAAAGGAAGATGTTATCGATCCTTCAGAATCGTTTCAAGTCGGTTTTGTTAATCCCGAAGATGCAGTAATTAGAACTGGCGAATTCAACGATTTTACATTAGAAGGAAAAGGGAACTCAATCACCACCGAGCCTAATGTTCTAATTTTCATCAATGGAACATACGTGAAAGGCCATACTGTTACAGTTGAAGATAATACAATATTCGGACAATTTCTAACCACGCCCCTTACAACTCATGTGAATATCACATTCACAGACGACAGAAGCATATCTCAAATCTTAGAAATATCGGTTACAGATGGAGTCCCTATCGTTAACGGTGAAGAATGGTTTGAGAAGACTGACTTCATTACAAGTGTCTGCTCGGATACAACAAAATGTGGTGGATACGTTAACCGTTGGATGGGTGCAGGTAACGGATTTTACGAGCGTGCTGCGGAATACTTCAAAGGCCACTTCGAAGGATTAGGATATGAGACTCACCTACTGCGAGTGACAGACCATGGCAATCTAGCCCAACCAGAAAGTCTGAACGTTATAGCTTGGAAAGAAGGAACCAATGATTCATGTGTTCAGGGAATGGGTGGTCACATGGATATTGCACCACCTGGCGGGCCACCTGGCGGAGGTACATACGAAGGGGCTTACGACAATACTGCGGGAACTGTTGCTATGATGCTCTATGCTCGTGCCTTTGTGGACTTAAACTTCGAATGTGACACATTTCTAGCTCTATGGTCGAGTGAGGAGGAAGGTTTGAGAGGTTCAAACGCCTTCGCAAATAACCAGTGCGACTATTGTTTACCACATGACAAAGAATTGAAGTTTTACATAAATATGGATATGATGGGAATGTCTTGGCCTGCTCACAAGAACGGAAATGGCGACCCGTTTCCCTATCAC
This sequence comes from Methanobacteriota archaeon, assembly GCA_002710015.1. Taxonomy (GTDB): domain Archaea; phylum Thermoplasmatota; class Poseidoniia; order Poseidoniales; family Poseidoniaceae; genus MGIIa-K1. Next base: position 1,193 of record PAOW01000032.1, read on the forward strand.
GCTTGGTCAGGTCCAGACCTAGACCCTGACGTGCAGGATGTTGAGATTACGTCTGTATTGGAATTCGTGCATCGTGATGTGATGAAGGCGCCAATGGACCTGCGTATCGATGGGACATATGGTGCTGGATGCGATCAACACTGGGAAGAGCACGAGGACCTTGTTTTCGATGTCCATGAAGACACATTCGGTAGATCTGATCACGTCACATTCCGTAACCTCGGTGCTCAAACCATATTCCATTTGGGGGCTTATGACGAGGATTATTCGGCTTACCATTCACCATCAGATACTCTGGACAACATGATTCAAGAAGTAGGCGGGCAAGAAGAATTAGAGAAAAGCATGGAATTTGTCATGTGGGCAGCTATGCTTGAGCTTATTATCGCAGACAAAACCCCAGAGATAAGAAATCTGAATGTCTGAGTTGAATGTATGGTAGACCCAATAGGAGAAATACTGGTGGGAGTGGGGGAAGCACTCGCTAGAGATAGTGAGGCTTTAAACTCGAAAAAGCGAACGAAGTCCGTACTTATTCGCATGCTATACTACATTATTCCAATGTCAATAATCATAGGATTCTACATTTGGAAGGTTAGTTAATTCCAGAATGCATCTTCTTCCCACGGTAGACCAACAGCAATGCCGATTATTTCGAGGATGACGAAATTGAATATTAGATAACCAAAAATCGCTAGACTGAATGCTAATAGCGAGACGTTTATGACTTTCCTTCTCTCCCTTTTAACGTCATCAAGCGTGCATACTCCTTGTTTTCTAAAGTATGAGATTAGTCCTATAACAACGAATATGCCGGCCAGAACTGATACTGCGGGTCTGAACCACCAATATCCGTCTTTGCCCCAGTATAGTGTATCAGACAAAGCTGCGGCTGTTGAGATAGATGCTAGACCAAACATGACCATTACAACAGATGGCAGACAGCACAACGAGGCAACGATGGCGGATGATGAAATCCATTTCCAAAGCCCCTTGTCCATGTAATCCGCTAATCTTTCTCATTAATCAAAGAATGTATGTTGCTAAAGGCTATTTCTAACAGTATTACAACCTATGCTGAAATCAGAATTTTCTTCCATTGCTTTACGGGTTGCTTCCAGTAAATCATCTTCTGGAGTTCTTGGATTTTCTCCAGCTTTCCGCCATGACACCGAAATCATTAGATTATCATGTTTGAATGATTTTACCATGTAATCACTAAGATCAATATCTCTTGGATTTAGATTCATTCCCTGCCTTTCGGCTTTTTGAACAGCCTCTTTTGCCGTCCAGATTTCAATAGCCATTTTTGAATTTTCAATTAGAAAATTCAACTCGTCTCCTTTGGCCATCATGTCAAAAGCATTCGAATTAATTCCTCTATCCTTTGGCTCAGAATCAATGCCTATCCAGTAGCCAGGTTCTATCAATGCGCATACCGCCCAATTTTCACAATGACCGATACTAATTCCCGGAAGAGGTTCGTTTTTCCAAACCCCATCCAACCAAGATAAGTATGGTGCGCGCAAATCGGTGCGCAAAACTTCTACAAGATTTGTTGATACGCCCCAGTGTTCTAAACAACGCTCGAGCAGTAATCTACCGGAGTTGTGGTCATCCAGACGTTTAGATGAAGCACGTGGAATATCCTCAGCAAATTTGCTGGAACAACTTTGTATACGCATTCTTGCAATTAGCATCTTTGGCCCGTCAGGCGCCTGAATTATCTCCAATCTTTCACCTCGTAAGTGTGAATCTTTGGTCTGGACTAACCTCACCCATCGCTTTCAATCTTAGCCCCTTGAGGGACAAGACTGGTGCATCATCATCTCCAATTACGACAACGTCATGTATTGTCACTCCAGAATCCTCAGAACCTACCTTTACAGACCTTACACGTAATTTCTCATCGGCTTCGGGCACTCGCAACATAGTAGTCCAGTCGATTCCAATGGGCAAGCTGGAAAATCCTTCACTCTCCATTGCTGCTAAGCCTGCATTCTGGAATCCAGCCTCAATAAGCATAGGCAATGCCTCTAGCAGCACTTCCTCTCCTTGAGTTTCCACTAGGAATTGATCTTTTGCAGGTAATTGATGCCTCATTAGAGCGATTCCATCGACACCATCCTCAATTCCCCTAATTACTCCGCCGTGTGATTGGAATCTAGGACCGTGGAAGTATCGCAAATAGATGAAACTTGAATGATGTTGTAGTTCGCCATCTGGCGGAGCACCAATCTGTGGTATTTCTCCAACCTCACTCTCTAGGAATGGGCGTAAGTCATCAGATAGCTCAACTAACCTAACAGTTGCCTCATGATGAATTCTAGGTTCTCCGAATACCTCTCCCTTTGAATTTACTAAATCAGAGACTAATCGGCATTTTACCCATATCATGTTAGCTTCTTTTCTCTCCAGGATTGCTTCTACTCTTACCGTTAAAGAACCCTTCATAACCTTGACAGGGAGTCCAAATCTTACATCTTCAAATCCAGCAAGACAGTGCCCTGACATCAGTAACAAGGAATTCTCAGCAAACATTTCCAATGCCATAACGCCTGGATGATATGGAACTCCTTCTATCGAATGGTCGATTAGGAATGGATGGTCCTGCACTGATAGTGTGCACTGTGATTTGAGAGATTTTCCATCTTCAATTTCCAGAAGTTTGTCGATGAACGGGAATCGACGAGGATCTGCTATTGCCGCAGCCATGTTCCCTTCAAGTTTCAAAGGCGCCTCTCTAAAGGAACTGAAACGGTCCATCATTCCCAAAGAGCCGCATCCAAGGACACGCCTCTTTCCACCAGCTAGTGCTTCACCCACGAATATTTCTACACCGTCTTCAACCGATAGTGTCTCGATTCCTGCTGCTTCGAATACCGATTCTATTGAACCACGTGTAGCCATTCCAACATCACGCCAGCCTGTCCATCCTATGGCTACTGCTCTGCACTCTGAATTTGCAGTCATGCGAGCCATTTCAGCATCTAATACAGAATTAGCAGCAGCGTAATCGGTTTGACCTGCATTTCCAAATCTACCGGCTACGCTGGTGAATGCACATGCGAATCTTAATGACTCACCAGCTGAAGAACACAGACTCTTCCATCCATCAACCTTTACTCTGGTTATGAGGTCAAACCAATTCCATTCCTTGTCTGCAACAAGTTTTGATTCCTCTAATCCTGCACCGTGAACTATTCCCGTAATTTCTCTACCATCAACTGCTTTAGCGATAGATTCTGCATCGGTAACGTCAGCTGAATGATACTCTGCCTTGTTGCCAGTAGATTCAATCTCGCTTATTGTGCGATAGATATCCATACTTCGAGTCAACTTAGTCCAAGCGTTATTCCACTGAACCATCGTAACTTTACCAGAAGACGAAGCTGATACTAGCTCCTCCCTCAGTTGCATTTTCCTTTCGTTCAACTTTTCTTCGCCCCATCCTATCCACTCAGCAGTCTCATCTTCCAAAACGCTTCTACCTAGTAGTATGAAAGTGGCACCAGCCCCTTTGCTCGCTTCAGCAACGCCGACAATAGACGCAGCAGTTACTCCTGAACCACCACCGCTAACCAACCATATGTCGTCCGGCTTAAGCGGGGTTTCTTCTTCGACTAAATCCTCTGCAAAGCATACTAATGTCCATCTTCGATTATCACGATCGATACCTATCTCCACTTCTCCTCCAGCTGTTAGCATGTCGTTTGCAATGATTTTCGCTGCTGAATCTGAGTCAACTAATAATTCTGGATGCAAATCCAGTGCTCTACACCTAAGATGTGGACGCTCCATCGAGTATGATTTCGTGACACCGCTAGCTGCACATGCAAGAGAATTGAATCGCTCACCACGATTACCGTGGCGTCCGTCCAATGCAGTCACACTTCCGATTAAACCGGAATCTAGGGACGAAAATTGAGAATCAAATCCTTTCAGCAATCCAAACCAGGATTGTGCTGCTAGATTGATTTGATTGGAAGGCCCAGTGTCTTCCCAAGAACTGCCTGTAAGAGACAGAGGTGCAAGGTGCACGATACCGGTCACATTGGTAATCTTTGAACAAATTTCAGAAATTTGATCCCCGTTACTTGGGTCTGCTCTAAAGGTATGGCCCGACAATTCTTCTTGCTCGGTAACTGATTTAACACCGTATTCGAAACCAATCTTCGCCACTGTGAAGCCCTTCGAGTGTAATTCGGTCGCTAGGGAGTCTGCAACTCCCCAGTTGTCTTGAGTCAAGACAATCGTACCTTCCAATTGGATACCTTCTGCGACAGTAGGACAAGGCTCTACCTCTACTTGCCACCTTCGAGTTGTTTGTGAGGTCGTGTCCTTCTTTTCAATAGTTGATTGAGGTTCAGAAGGTTGGTGCTCAACCTGTGCACTGGATTGGGTTTCATTTTCACTCTCATCGCCCTTCATCTTCTGTATATATGCAACGAAGTGGTTGAGAGTTGGGTGGTCTGAAAGAATGAAATCCTCATCGACTGGTAAAGAAAATATTTCCCTTACGTCACCCATTATCTCTGCTTGTTTCACCGTGTCGATACCAAGTTCTCCCTCGAGGTCTTGGTCCATCTCTATGAAGTCCTCTGGATATCCTGTATGTTTCACAACTACTGCAATTAATTTCGGTTGAATTTCTCCAGCACTAGAGGAAGAAATTGCTGGTTTTGCATTTTCTGGTTCAGCCTTTGTTTGGGGCTCAGTAACACTTTCAGGACTTATAGGCTCTACATTTTCTACAACTTCTCTAACCGGTTGTGGGCTAGTGCTTGAACCGGTCATCTTCTGGATGTATGCAACGAAGTGGTTGAGTGTTGGGTGGTCTGAAAGGATGAAATCCTCATCGACTGGTAAGGAGAATATTTCCCTTACATCACCCATTATTTCAGCTTGTTTCACCGTATCAATACCTAGTTCTCCCTCAAGGTCTTGGTCCATCTCAATGAAGTCCTCAGGATATCCAGTATGCTTTACAACCACAGAGATTAGCTTTGGCTGGATGTCGCTATCACTAACTGTTGCAACTGGTTGCTTATTTTCAACATCTTTCTCTTCTTCTATTTCAACAAGTGCTGATGGTTCATCTGAGGTTGTAACTGTTTCCTCGACAGCATTTATTGGCTTACCCTGCATTTTATGGATATAGGAAATCATGTGATTTAGTGTTGGATAATCTGATAGAATGAAGTCCTCATCGACTGGTAAACCGAATTTTTCTCTTATATCAGCCATAATTTCTGCCTGCTTTACTGTATCAATGCCAAGTTCTCCCTCAAGGTCTTGATCTAATTCCACAAAGTCTGCTGGATATCCAGTGTGTTCGACAACGACCGCGATTACAGTATCTGTTGTATCTGATGCCACAACGGATACGTTTGGCTTTGTAACAACAGGTTCTACTTTTGGTTCAGGCTGTTTAATCTCGACTGGTTCTGGTTTCTGTTCTATTTTTGGCGCAATTACCACAGGGGCTTCTAAATCAGATGCAGAGACATATTCCTCCCCCTGAATTCCTCCATGTAGGTTATTTTCACCATCTACATAGGCTACCAGTTTATTCTGCAATATCCTCAAATCTAGTTTTTCAGTTCCAGACTGTAGTTTATTCCATTGAAGTAACTTGTTCTTGTTTATTCTTGGCTCGTCGAATTCGCACTTTCGAACCAAAGACAGCCCAATTTGGCTTCCAAATCCTGCGCCAAATCTCATTCCATATTGCAAATTAGAGTAATCTCCTCCTTTTGATAATCGCAGATTGCCCAATTCGGGATCAGTTTCCTTGTGGTTTGCGATTGGAGGTATTCTCCCAGTCATAAGACCATAAAACATTGAGGCATCTTCAATTCCAACGCCCATTGGATGACCAGTGAAACCTTTGGTGTTGGCGATAACAATAGAATCTGTACTGTCTCCGAAAGTTTTTCTCAACGCCATAACTTCTGCTTGAGCTGAACCTCCTCTTGCAGGTGTATATGTTTCATGGGAAAAGAATGCCGTATTCGGAGCAATTTTATGCCTATCGAGTCCCCATTTTTCTTCCATTTCTGACACAAACGAATCCACTGTTTCTGCAACATGATCAACATCCAATCTCGTGCCGTGATACGCAGAATTGGAAATTCTAGTTCCAAGTAATTCTGCCATTGGTTTAACGCCTCTAGCATCTGATTGAGATTTTCTTTCTACAACAAACGCTGCGGCTCCCATTCCCATGATCAACCCATTTCTTCTCTTATCGAATGGAAGGGCGGTCTCACTAACCACGTTGCTTGTTGCTGCTGCTCCGCTCGCAGCGAAGCCTGCGCCAAGCCAATCCCAAAGATCATCTCCAGTAACGTCATCTGCTGAAATTATCACTACCCTGTCACATCTATCATTCGATAGCCAATCCTCAGCGACGCTAAATGCACCGGTAGCTGAAGCACATGCAATGTTGATTGTTGTGTTTGGACCTCTGATACCGACATGCTGAGCGAATTGTGAATGGCCCATATTCAATATTTGGAATAAGTATCTTCTATCGAATCTGCCTTCTCCATCATCACCATTTGATTTTGCATGCTTAGCAGCCATCTGATGGCCTGCGAAACATGAAGAGAATACTACACCCGTTCTATCTCTGTAAGCAGACGGCATTTGCCAAGACCTAATCAATCGCAGACCACCTTTTCCGGTCTGTTCCACTGGGGTGAGTGGAATTCCAGCATCTCTCAGCGCGATTAGGCCTGCTGCGCACGCTAATTGTGTTGATATGTCCCAAGCAGCCAGCACTTTTTCATCAAAACCAAATTCTTCACACGGATCAAATGCTGATTTCAAACCTGCCAATTGTGGAATATCTCCGAATTCTTTCGCTGCCTCCATTCCGACTGTCCCGTCTCTACCTTTGATTAACCGAACAATGTTTTTGTCCAATAATCGTTGCTTGTAATCGTCTGTAACCTCAGAAATACAGGTCTCTCCCCTGACCAACTTCTCAAAATTACCTTCATCGAAAACTCGCTCGCCGCCAGGCAATCCAAGGGATATACCAGTTATCACATATGGGTCATCTGACCTATCATCAAACTTAGTTAATCTAGAATTAGAAGGGGAGGTTTGTGTCGACGTTATCCATCTAGTGATGTCAGCAGGAGTTTTTGCTGCGCTTATATCCCAATCCGGATCTGTTTCATAGTTTTGATTTACCGAAGAGACAACAGACTGTATCTGCATGTCATCCATGCCTAAAACTGACCTCATGTCCACGTTTCCTTGACAGAATTGTGCAGGATATCCTGTCTTTGAACTAATCAAATTTCCAACAAAGGCTATCTTTTCTAAATCAGGATTTACGCTTACTTCCGCTTTTGGCGCCGGTGATGTTACGACTATTTCACCACCGGTAGTAGGCAATGGTCTTGACCTTTCCTTGAGAGGAGTTTTTACTTCTTTTGAGTTTGATGCCTCAATAGGCCCTGCTCGGAATTCTGGTGTTAGATGAGGACTATTTTTGTCTGGCCATTTTGGAACTCTTCCCGCTACCGCTAGTGCACCTAGTGCATTGAGGAATGTAGCTATACCTCCTGCTTTGGGATGGTTAGTTGCGAGAGGGAGGACCTTTTTATCCTCCAAAATTTGTGATGCGAAGGTTGTAAGTGCTCGCTTAGGACCGACCTCGATGAATATACGCGCTCCTGACTCATACATAGTTTCAATTTGCGAAGTCCATTCTACACTAGATGCCATCTGTGGTGCTAATTTGGCCAATATTTCTGCCTTTGAATCTCCGCCGTTGTCCATTGGATACCATTTTCCATCAACGTTGCTTGTAATTGGTATACTTGGCCAATTAATTTCTAGATTCTCTAAGAATCTCTTGAGTGGTTCGTTTGCAGGAGCAACAATTCGAGAATGGAAGGCGTGGCTTGTTGGCAAAATTACACAATTGAACCCTTCTTCTTCAAATCTCGACATGGCTGCCTTTACAGGTTCAGTTTCTCCTGCTATCACGGTCATCTTTGGTGAGTTTTTGTTTGCTGCGATTACGTATCCATCTATTTCAGATAATATCTCTGCAATTCTATCATATGGTGCGGTAACACTAGCCATCAAGCCTTTGTCCTCAATCTCTACACTACCCATTTCAGTACCACGTGCAGCCGCAGCTCTCAATGCACCATCCATGTCTAATATCCCAGCACTCATTAGTGCTGCATACTCTCCCAAACTGTGACCTGCCACCATATCAGGGAAGTGCCCATGTGAGTTCAGGGCTGCTTCTATTGCAAGGTCAGCAGTTAGCATTGCAGGTTGTGTATATTCAGTTTGTTTGAGTTTATGCTCAGCAACCTTTTTTTCTTCATCGGAAAGGTTCTCACGCAATACAAAAGAAGACAATGTTTCTCCATCCAGAACATCAACCATCGTAATGTCAGACTTTTTCCAGACTTCCCCAACACTGGTATATCTTGAGTTTAAGTCATTTGTCATACCAACATATTGGCTTCCTTGACCAGGGTACATGTGAGCTACCTTTGCCTCTGCATCAAAGGCTGGTAAATCGCTAACTATCACTCCTTGACTCGCTAAGAATCCCCACTTTGCTTTATCATCAAATGATTTTAACGCTAGAGTCCTGCGTTTTTCAAATTCAGCCCAGCTTGTTGCCACCAAGGCCATTCTAACATTGTCTTTCACATTAAATGACCAATGGGAATCTAAGACAAATGATAACCTTCTCCCATTAGGGTCCGTATCAAAATCTGGACCTGTGAATGATATTGATTCCAACTTTGAGTTCACCGATTCTACTGAATCTCCAGATAGAAGTAATAATCCTCCCTCTACGCTTTTTATTTCTTCATGAGATAGTGTTGGCTTTTGTGTGGCATTTTGAGGCATACCTGCATAGGCTTCCCATCTGCCATTCCATTCTTCCACCAAAGTTGAATGATATTCTTCCGAAAAACCTTCTATTGCGACGTGGAAGTTAGTACCGCCAAATCCGAAAGCCGATATTCCTGCCCTTCTTGGATGACCTGAGGGTTGTGGCCAGTCCATTGCTTTGGTAGGGACGAAGAATGGAATTTGGTCCCATTCGACAGTAGGATTAGGATCTTTGAACCCCGCACTTGGTGGTATAGTATGGTGATAAACTGCGTTACAGGCTTTCATTATACCTGCTATCCCAGCCGCTGCCTTCAAGTGACCAATTTGGCTCTTAACCGAACCAACTGCAACGTGGTCTCCGCCATCTAAGCCATTCCAAAGAAGGGACAGTGTCGATAATTCGGTAGCATCTCCTACCTTTGTTGATGTTCCATGAGCCTCCACTAGTTCTACTGTGGAAGGGTCATAACCGGCTTGCGAATAAGCTCTACTAACAGCCTGAACTTGCCCTCTTTGACTCGGAGCTGTGATTCCTTTTCCTCTTCCATCAGAAGAACCACCTACTCCGCGAATTACCGCTTTAATGTCATCACCATCATCCATTGCATCAGACAGTCTCTTGAGGAGAAGAACTCCTCCGCCCTCACCCATTACGAAACCGTTCGCTTTCGCATCAAATGGAGTGGAGTGTGAGGGTGAGAGAGCGCCGATTGCACTGAATTTTGCATACGTGGGGGCCTCCATACACCTATCTGTTGCACCGGATAACATAACGTCAACCTGCCTTGTTTGTAGAAGTCTACAAGCGTCCAAAAGTGCTGCCATAGAGGATGCACAAGCAGCATCTGTTGCATAATTTGGACCCTGTAAGTCGAGCAGGTTTGCAACTCTGCCGCTAACAACGTTGGCTAACTCACCTGGCATTGTATCCTCGTCAATTCTTGGCTTACCCTCACAAATTTGCTCAACCATAGCATCTGCTTGTTCTGGAGAGACTCCATTGTCGATTGCGATTTTCCTCATCTCTGCACTGAAAATTCTGATGTTTGATTCCGATCTATTTTCCCCGCCCAGAGCATTTGCAAATATTACCCCCGTTCTAGCTCTGTCAAGTTCTTTCCCATTCTCTCCATAGCCTGCGTTTTCAATAGCGGCAGCCGATACTGTCACAGCCCACAATTGGCAAGGGTCGATTTGAGGTAGTGTTCCAGGCGGTTGCCTCCATCTTCTCCAATCGAACTCATAACCCTCTACAAATGCACCAATCTTTGAGTATGTCTTACCCTCGGCGATATTCCCTGGCGAGCCATCTTCCCAGTATATTTCAGGATCCCATCGATCTCCTGGAACCTCCTTAATAGAGACATGAGCATTGATTATGTTCTGCCAAAATTCCTCGATTGATACTGCATCTGGCATCAAAGCCGCCATACCGATTACTGCTATTGGCTCAAATGGCGCTTGATTTAGGCCATCTACTACCTTTCCGTTTGCAGTTGTGATTGTCATCTTATCACTCACCCATTATGCTTGGTGGAACCATTGTGATTGAGTATCCGGAATCTACGTGAATGCATTGTCCCGTAACACCAGAGGAGAGAGGGCTAGCTAACCAGAGAGTGCAACCTGCAACGTCACTCTGTGTTACATTTCTGCGTAAGGGAGCATTTGCTGCAACGTGGTCAAGGATATTCTCAAATCCGGGAATACCACTTGCTGCTATCGTTCTGATTGGTCCACTGGATATTGAGTTGACACGATGACCCTCAGGCCCAAGATGACACGCTAGTTCCCTTGTCCAGCACTCTAAAGCTGCTTTCGCCATACTCATTATTCCATAGGATGGCACGTGCCTTGTAGATGCAGCATAGGTCAGAGTGATTGTTGAGGACCCGGAGTTAAGGTAGGGCAGACCAAACTTCAAGCACCTTTGTAATGAATTTGCTGAAATAGTGTATGCCGTGTTAATACTTTCATCATCAACAAACAAAATCGGTCTGTCAAAACATTCTCTGGGTGCGAAACCGATTGCGTGGATTAGAATATCTGCTTTAAGACCAGGATTTTCCTTGCTAAATGCATCAAAGAATCCCTTTGTGTCTGCATCAGTCGCTACGTCAAGTGGATAGAATCCTGCAATTGCCGGAAGCTTGTCTTTCAGTTGAAAAACTCTAGACATAAACCTCTTCTGATATCCTAAGTAGAGAGATACGCCTGCCTCAGCCAATTTTTGGCAAATCGACCAAGCAATCGAGTCCTCGCTAGCAACTCCAAAAACGAATGCAACTTTACCTTGTAAACCAAGCATCATAGTCACCTACCCTTAGGGTAGGTGTTTCCTTGAACACTACGCTCTATGACTGTTGCCATCTAAATTTGGCTTGTGAATTGCATTCGTGGGGTGAAAAAGTTCAGCCGACTGAATTCCTAAATGTCGTCGAAATCGAAGTCATCGTCGAAGTCATCTAGTTCATCAAAATCATCTAATTCGCTTTCCTCGTCAAATTCCTGTTCAACAGATTTAGATTTCTTTGACCGCTTTCCTGATTTTTTTGCAGCTTTAGCAGCCTTCTTTGCTTCCTTAGCAGCAATTTTTTGCTTACCAGCTTTTTTAGTGAGTCTTGAGATTATAACTAGCAAGATAATGACTCCAATCAAGCCACCTGCACCCATACCAATTATTGCCATACTATCACTATCGAGAGTTTCCAAGCTGTCTACACCAATCGAACCACCGCCGCCGCCGGAGGCAGCAACTACAACGCGGACTGAAACTTCGCTTGCTTCAGCATTTGTATCGAGTTTTGAATATGCTCGTAGTTCTACCTGAATTGAAATCTCGCTGTCTGCATTCTTTGGTGCTTCAAGAATAATCGTGCCTTGATCGGATGATGCTCCAGGGTTTACTGTTGCTCTGAAGAAGGGGTCTGAAATGAACTTGAAGCCAGCATCTTCAATCTCAAATTGATTGACTACCTCGACTTCAAGATTATCAATTCTGTTTCCGTCATTGAATATAGTAAATTGAATGGCTTCTTCTTGACCAGTCTCTATGTTCCTAGTAGAGGGATTTGACACCTCTAAATCCATTCTTGAGTATGGCATAGAATTTACTGTTCCACCAACTTCAGCCGATGACCCTAGCATGCCAACGGGAACCATTACCGGTTCCATACCCCAACTTACAACTGTCGCAGTGATGTTAAAATCTTCTGATAATACTGCAATTCTAGGCGATGCTGCAAATGTTGCTGTGAAAGATTCTTCTTCCCCTGCTGGCATTTTCTCAAATGAGTCTTCTGATAGAGAGATAGAAAAATCATTTCCGTCTACATTACTGTCAAGTGATATGTCTTGGGTAGCAGTTCCTATGTTCTTTACAGTGCAAGAAACAGTAACTGGCGCATTTTGTTCCGGATGGACATTGATGTTGACTGTTGATTGGTCGCATTCAACCTCTACGCCGATTGGAGCACCTTGTGCTTGGCTATGCATTGGCGCAAATATGCAAAGAGCCAAAATCGAGATTAGAATAAGTCGTTTCAAATCTCCACCATCCTCTGCCACCCTAATCAAGGTCATGAAGTCTTTGGGGATTAGGCTATATTTCTCCATATATCCTGTTTGGAAGGTCTAAATGACAATTGTAAAGTATTTCTTCGTCTAATCCCGCAGCTAGTAGTTGTCTAGTGCGCTTGGGGACTGTTTTTGGACCAAGCACAGCGCCAGGCCTTTTCGGATCATCTATGTAGTCGGTCTCTAGCATGAAACCGTGTGATGATTCCTTGTGGGTTTTCATTATTTGATCAATAGAGCCACTACCTGCCAAAACTGAAGGTGTTATTCCATGAGTGTATGATTGGTCTATTCTAGAAGGAGCATAATGTCTGACGACTCTTTCTTTTGATAATCCAGCTTTATCAGCCATTTTTGCCAGATCACCATATGTCTCATCGGACTCTCCCTCAACATGCAGTTGGAGTGGTATTCCTTCTTTGGCGGCTAAGGTCATAGTTTCAAGCAACAACTTGTTTGACCTATCCCATGTATCGTCACTTACTTTCCAGTGTGGCCTACCCACCTCTCCTATCCCATGTGCTTGTCCTTCCCTAACAAAATGCATTGCAGCATCTATACTGTCCCAATAATTTTCTTCTGCTCTATCTCCTAATGTCTCGAATTGATGGGCGAATGCGGCAGGATGAGGCCCTAGGATAACTCTAACTGAAATACCTAAATTTCTTACTTCTTGAGAAATTTTGATTGTATCTTGATATGCTTCCTCATGTCCTCTTTTTGTCGATGGAGGATAAGCAAAATTCGGACAATGAACCAATACTAAGTCTGTTCCTCCTGCGCGAATGAAATCTTTGGCAGCGTCTAGAAATCTTCCATTTCTATTTAAGTGAAAATGATCATCTAGGATCGGACCTTTCCAATCCAAATACATCACGCCTTGAGGGATTTTTTGTCTGTAAACTTTGATTTCCAGTGAACTGCTGACATAGCGACCATGTTTGGATGTCTAGCATTGAGGGCAACACACCTACCGTTTGCCCAGATTAACAACTCTAAGTCATGACGAGAATCTTGTATTCTCAAACAACCTAGCCTATCATCAAAAGAGGATGTTCCACTACCTAAGTTAGTCCGTATATTGTGGACTGGCACTGTTTGACCAAAGTCAAAAGATGCAACGATTGGACCAAGTTCTGCAACTAGGCCTGAATCATCCCTTCCCATTCTGAGAAGCATTTCTTTTGCTGCTGCCCTAGCTGCCTCTATTCGATGGGTTCCATGAACAATAATTCGACCCATTGAATCAATAATCAAGGTTGCACGAGGTGCATCGAGCATCTTAATGATGACATCGCCATTTACAACACCTCCAAGCCTTTCTACGGCCTCCTCCAAGTCGATTGGAGGCGAAGTTGTGAACCTGACCAACAGATTATCAACACGAACATCGATATTGCTTGACATTTTTTACTCACTCCTCTTCTCCGTGCGAAGAAGTAGTGTTTGATGAACTCTCCTCTGGCTTAGGTGCTGATTCTAGCGCAATTAGCAATGATTCCCGGGCGGCTTGTTGAATTGGAACTAAGAGAACTGCATCACTACCATACTCGTTCCTTAAATCAGCAAGACCGCCTCTAAGTCTAGATGCATATCTTAGGTCTTTTTCTAGATTCAATTTTTCGTCTGAATTCTCTCTGTTTAATTTCCACCAAGTTGCAGCTAATGCACTCACTGCTTGCAGACCATCGGGCTCCCTTGATGGCTGTTCAACGACCTGTTTTCTCACTCGTTTCATGCATTTTCTCCATCTTCTTGAGACGAATATCATCTTCAGCAGCTTTTTTGGTCTAGTCATTGCCTTTGCTTCTCTTCCAAGAAAATCTGCCCAACTTTCATCGGTCATATCTGGTTCTGCAAAATACACTGATCGATTATGATTGACTGCGGATTTATGCAAACGCCGAGGCTCTGGGTCCGGAAATTTACCTACTTGTAACCCCTCAGTCCAAGTAAGCATTTCCAAATACAAACTGTCCAATCCTCCACCAAGAATCGCACTGTCTAAGTTAATTCCGGGATCCTTCGATTCAGCCTTTTCTTCTTCAGACCACACTTCAACTTCCTCACTCGAGCCAATAATACCAAGTCCGTGCCAAGTTAATCTAGGCCTCAAACCATTAGGGTAAACAACTGTTGGAATGACTCCGTGCAAAACAATGCTTCCACCGTCTGGATCATTCCAGACCTTGTCCTCCCAGTCGAGATTCATCTCACTCACTGGTTGTTTTGGACCCAGTCTCTTAGGCTATCAATATCCCAACCTTGGTCGAAGTATCCCTGGATTGTTGCTTGATCCCATTGTGGGAACTCATCCAAAGCTGCCTGCATTAGCGGATCGATATTGGCTGGTGGAGGTCCTCTAGATGGAGGTCCAGCAGCAGGAATGTCTGCATATGATTTCTCAGACTCCTCTGATTCGTAGTCATATTCATATTCGTATGTTCCATCTCCGGAATCCCTTCTTGCCAAAATTACAACTGCCACTAGCAGTATCAAAATTAGGGCTGCAAGACCAACAATAATCAGCAAACCTGATCCTGAAAGGAATCCTTCATCTTCACTCGCTTCTGCAACATTGAATGATTTAGAATTCTGTGATCCGTTCCACAAAACTTCATTTGACTCTGCATCAACAACCAAAAAGTACATTCCACTTGTAGAAGACCCAAACACTTCTATATCTTCGACAAATACGTTTGCGGTATTTCCTTGTTCAATCTCTTGAGTTGTGAAAGTGACCTCTGTTGTAGGGAAACCACCGTCTTTCACTGACTGTATTTCTAGTGTAATGTTACCATCTTTTGTTCCAGTGTTCTGAACAGTAATCTCTAATTCTGGCGAGTCGCCAACCTCCGGATTCTTTGGTGTCATTCTAACCTCTATTACATTGAATTTAGCCTGCTCATATACTAAGCGATACTCAGAATTGTGTGTTGGATCGGAAGAATATATCGAACTTATTCCACCTACCCCATTTGGACCTCCTCCGTCAACGGTCCATCCTGCTGAATCTCTACCGTCTATCCACATGACCAAATCTACAGAATTGATTTGTGCTTGTGTAGGGTCTTGAGGGTCTGGCCATAGGTCCACACATTTTGCGCTAACCAAGTAGTCACCACCCTGCACCTTCAGATCCATTGGATAGGATTGTGCATCCACACCAAATCGTTGACCGTATACTGGCCACGTCAGATTTGTATCTGCATCTGAGTAGAATGACCACATTAGGTTGACCTCTCCTGCAAGCAGTGCTGCGTTCTCTTCTACTACTGCCTGAACATCAACACAATGAATTGTTGAAGATGGTAAAGTCGTTCCCAAAATGTCTTGATTGATTCCTGAACTCATGACCCATGAATCCTTTTCAACCTCGGGTTTCTGTCCATCGACCTTTATGGTAAACGAAGCACAACCGAAGGCGCTGTTACCATCACAGATGTTCGCAGTTGAATCGTCAGCACCATCTGGTAAATTGACTAGTCTAAATGTATAGATATACTCATTTGATAGCGGAGGCGCTGTTATTGTGATGTTGAATGCTCCTCCGTCAATCGTATGCAATGTAGGACCATCGGTTCTGGAACCATCAGCTCCTCCAGCTGGGTAAGCAAGATATCCTTTATTTCCATCCATTAATGCCGCTTGCCTTGTCACCTCTAGGGTAAATTCTCCTTCTGGCAGAATGTATACACCATTGTTAATACCGTCGATGTATGCATACTTACCTTCCATTGCAACTGTATCTCCTGGGAACACGAACGCTAACTCAATATCTTGAGAATAAGGCTCTGACATATCGGTGAATGTTGGACTTATTCCGTTTCTGTAATCTAACTGAATTCCATCACTGTAAACCCAGCGTTGCTTGTGTCTTCCACCGGATTCGCTCATCAATGATGGATCTCTATCCATATCTTTTATCCTGAGCTGTGGCACGTAAGTTGTTGATTCAATTCCGATTATATTCCAATTCATCCTAATTGGCAAATCGAGATAGAACTCGTCCTCAAATGGATCTATCAAACGGCCTCCGTCCATGCGCAGAACCTGTGGCCCATCGCTATCATTTCCTGCAAGTATTATCTCAATATCTTGAGTATCGGTCCATGCAGTTTCGTTTCTTGGCGAGTAGTATACAACCATGTTTTCTGGACCAAGATCTATTTCGAAGTAATTGATATCTCTCCATCCGTTTTCATCCCTAGCTTCAACAATCAAGTGATATTCATTACCCGCATACATTGTCATATTCCAAGGACCTTGGTAGAACGGAGCGCCTTCGTTTGGATTGTGTAACCTGTTTCCGTATGAATCTTCGATGAAGAAATTCCTGATGTTCGGTGTCTTTGCGTCCATTGATACATAGGTTACCAAATCATCATCGAATCCTTCTACTCCTCCGACAATAGCATTACCACCAAGGTCTGCACCTTCGATAAATATGCTAACTTTTCCGGGTGGATCTTGACCTTTGTTTGCATCGTCACTGAATGTTCCAGTGTAGTTTGCAGTTGGAGAATTGCCATCGCTGTTCAGAATCAATAGAGCGTATTCATCAGGGTCCGCAATTCCATCCATGTCTGTGTCATGGTCATATTCAACCCAGTAATACATGTCTAGGGTTGAAGGTGGAGATGGAATATCTTGCGCTAGAACTCTTACTTTTTGCTGAGAGCTTGGAAGAACCCATGTGTCATCGACCAATTCCCTCCAATTAGTCCATATTGTTGGATCGTAATTGGACGCTTTCAAAACAGAGATATTAACCAATGTTGGAGAATATGTGTCAATCGTTAAGTTGAACGGAATTGCACAGTCTTCGTCTGCAACTATCGGAGATGGTGGACAGAGTGTGTCTCCACCCTCATAGCCATCCAGCATGAATCTGTAAGTTGCCTGACCCGCCGCTGTGGCACCAAGATTTACCGCCCAGTTGAAATTCCCACCAATTACACCTGACTTGTTTGAAACCTCTATCCATTCAGACACAACGCTACCATTGATAGTCTGAACGTCCCATCTCTGTAAGGACATGTTGTATGAGTTTGGATCTGGAGCAACATCCAGAGCTTCCAATCGGATAGTCCCAACCAACTTAATCTCTTGATTTGAGGTTGCGGAAGTCAGATCTTGTGCAATGCCTCCACTATTCTGCAATTCAAAAGATGCAATCATTGCATCATTCTCGATTGCATTGCCGTTAGCCGGAGCCAATACGACAGCCCCTGGCATACCATTTACACCGTTGGCTGCGATTAAGCTTGCATAAAGGCGTAGTTCAGCAGTATCCTCCCAAGCAGTATTAATCCTAAACCTCCATGTGACCTGCATCTCGTCTCCAACAACAACATATGATGATGCCTCCATAGTAACTAGATTATCAGGGTCAAATGCTTCCGTGAACAGGGATAATTCAGAAAATGCTAGCTCAACTACTCCACTTGTTGATTCCATCCTCAGTCTTGCCTCAGCAAAGGAACTACCAGTGGACGAGTCCACACTGTGAGTTGATACTGCTTCAATGATATCGCCATTCGGATACAGACCTATTGGGTTGCCAGTAAGTGATAATGTTGAATCATATCCCGTTGAGGTTGTTACCGATAAACCGGATAACTCAACAGCACCGCCGCTCCCAGCTGAGAGCGATAACGGAACATCAACTGTTGACCCAGTTCCTAGTGCAATTCCCTGATTTAGTTCTCTATCAAACTTCAGTGACTCATCTATTGTAGTCTCCCATTCGTAGATAATATCGAGATCTCTGGCAGTAACATTTGTTCCGCTTGCCGCATTAACATTGGAAACTTCAAATTGGAATGTTACCCACGAATTTCCGTATTCGTCAACGTAAGATGGCTGAACCAGTGGATTGTCCAACAAAGAGTTGAGTGCAGTTTCTAAGTCAAACATAGGGAAACTCGTCTCAAAGGATATCAAAGATTGATTCGGCATTTTACCAAAATCCACAGTCTGGCCGCTAGATGTAAGAGAAAGATCGAAGTCGCCTGCTGAGTTTTCTGATAACTTGACATCAGCTGCAACCACATCCGACCCATAAGGAAGCATGAACGCAGCACCTGTTGCTTCTCCATTGAAGTTGAGAATTAGTGTCGATTCATCCATTGCGTAGTTTGTTCCTTCTGCATATCCTGCCCAGAACTTTGATTGTCTTCCGAATGAGCCAAATGCTGGTTCATTCATGCCCCACTCGATATCGCCATCGTTAGCGATGTCAAGAGTGACTGAGCTTGCACTGTGACCGAATTCCAAGTCAAACCATAGCTCTGATAGTCCACATGGATTTTGGTACGAAAAGGTAGATGAGAACCCGAATATTGGATTATCTGGAGTCCATTTCTGACCTACTGTTAAATTGTAAATTGAGTTATTTCTCATAATCAGTTCTACCATTGGATCTTCTACACAGTCATCTAGAACTTGTGGTGTAATACCAACGATTGGCTGAGAAAATTTCGTGCTGTAGTGTGTAGGACTGTAGGAAGCATCGGCCATTGTTGGAGTGTAAAACAGTGGCTCTCCATTGCCAGCAGTTTGCCATACTCCGTCGAAAATCCCTCCGCTTTGCACTGCGTTAGAATCGTTCAAACCAGTTCCAACTCTGGTGCCTATATTGATACCGAACAACTCTGCTGTTGACAAGCGATACTGTCCTGTGTCGAAGTCAAATCGGATATCTATAACAGGATATTCTGAGGAATCAATACCCCACAATTCCACGATAGGGCCTTCTAGTCCTGTCATGTGATTGCCATGCCTATCCATTGCAACTTCAGTTGTTCCCGCTTTGAGAATTGAAACAGAAAGAGAATTTGTTGGAGTTGTCTCTTGTTCAATTGTTAGTACTCCATATCCATCAGGGAAACCAGGGTTAGGTGATTGCTTCGGAGTGAATCCCTTGACCGTCATTGAACCTGATTGGGGTAGTGGGTCTCCAATCCTGAAATCGTCAATAAACCAACCTGGCATTGTTGTATTTTGGGCGGCACCGATTCCGTTGTTGTGAACCAATACGAATTTGAGTTGAACATATTTAGCAACATGCTGATTTAGATTAATGGCTAATGTTGCCCAACCAGAAGGATTAGTTGCAGGATTTGTTGATTCTCCTCCCAATGCGTAATCATTACCGGTAAGGCCGTCACAGTTCTGGATTCTACCGTTTCCAGTGCCTATTGGGTATAGTCCATTTGCATATCCAACACCGGTTGAATTTGTTAAGTCAAAGGGTATGTAATTCCATCCGATACCGGGTGCAGGGAAAGTTGGAGAGGAAGAATTTCTGACCATCACATATGCACAGTCGTAGTATGTGTTTGTTGGATTAGCCCCCGGATTGCTTTGAGTCCAATGCAAACCATGCCAACTAGAGAAACGAGCGATTGGAGAACTAGGATCAACTTCCAGTTCCGGTGATATTAGACTGTATGAAAACTGGCCGCCTCCGTTGTCATTGGTGTAATCGTTATCGAAATCGTAGATATTTGTACCCCAGCATTCGTTACCAGTGTTACAATTCTCGTTCAGTATCGTTCCATCACCTAGCGTCCCATGCTGCCAACCTTCTCCCATTGCGGATGGTGACATTCCGGTTGTAATATCTTGGAAGCCTGCTTCATTTCTTTCAAAATCTGTTGAAAAGCCGCCACTAACGAGTTTTATTGTATCCTCGTTGTATGTGAAATCGGAAAGGGTGGAGAATTCAGTTTGTTGATTGTTGTAAACAGGATCCCATACGTATTGTGCTGTATCTCCGTTAATCGTCGTGTAGGTTTCATGTGTTGCCATGTCAGTTGCAATAACCATTGAAGCACTCGTGACCGTATCACCTGATGGCAAGGTTATGGTGCCATCATCGTTATTTGTGTATTCTGGACTATCTCTAACCTCAACTGAAACTTCGTTTGCCCCATTTGTAAATGTAGTGACATCAGCAGCTCCTGCTAGTGGTGTTAGTAGCATTAAGCAGGTAAGTACTAGCGCAGATATTGCGGGTTTTTTGTCGTTCATTGGTCGCACCGTCTTCTATTCCCAAACAAGACAGGCATAAAATACCCACGGGAGGGTGTATGAACGGGTACCCCCCTTTAGGGGGGGACCCGGAGTTTAGTTGACAATCCTTTATTTTCTCACAAAAATCTAGATCGTATGGGTTTAATCTACCCTTTTTTGATCCCTAGTAGCTTTACAGGTTTTTTCCTAACCTTGCGTTACTTGGAAAACACCACAAATCATGTTGTAGTTTAGATTTCAATACATGGGTTGAAAATATGATGCTTTTTCCAGAGGGGTAATGGAGCCATTTAGTAACGAACCAGTCACCCTCATTGAGGAGATTTTCCCCCAAGATACTAACGCTTACAACACTCTTTTTGGTGGTCGATTACTCTCCTTGATGGATAAGGCTGCGGGGATCGTGTGTGCGAAATTTGCACATAGAGAATTTGTAACAATTTCAATTGATACACTCGAGTTCAAAGCGCCTGCAAAACAAGGAGACTTAGTCGAAGTTACAGGTAAGGTTATCTTCACTTCAAGCCGAACTGCTTGTGCAAAGGTAACTGCATGGGCTATGAGCAAATCTGATTGGACGAAGAAAGAAATCTGTAAGGGATACTTCTTCATGATAGCCATCGACTCGATGATGCGACCGATTCCAATACCTCAGTATAATCCAGAGACTGAAGAAGAAAAGCATGACTGGAGCATTGCAAAGGAAATAAGAGAACATATGCTCTCTCAAAAAGACAAGTAATCAATCGTCAATTCTAGGTATTGCTTCGACGTCGTCGCGTGCCTTAGAACCTGAACTCACACACTCTGAAAAAGTGGAAGGCATCGACGGCCTTGGACTAATATGCGAAAGCATTGCGTCGATTTGATCATCTCTGACAACCCCTCCGTTACTTTTTGCTATATTTTGAATTGATTCAGCAATTTGTGCTTGACGGTTATTTTCGGATTGAACCCGCAAAGATTCAGTTGTTGGATTTCTTTTTCTTCGAATCCTTCTTGTTAGTTTAGAGGCGCCTCCCATAGCTGGATTCAAAAGGAGTTCAGAAATGATATTCTTGGCTGACATTCTACCCGGTTTACCCTGCTTGACCTTGAGCCTACTCTTGACTGGCATAGACTTTAGACGACTCAGGCTTGGATATTTGACAGATGGGGGTTCATTGTCCTCGGGAATTATACTTGCTTCAATGATTTCTTCTTTTCTTGAAGCCTCGACCAGTGATTTTGTTTGTTCGGCTTCTTCGGGAATTAAAGGGGAATCTGGGACTACAAATTCATGAGTGTTTGTGCTCGGTATGTGAGCACCTGTTGCTCCGTAGAATGAAGGCAAGAAATTGTTCGGCAAAGGAGTTGATACAGGTGTATTTGCAGGAGGATAATTACTAGCAACATGCGTATTCTGTTCTATCATTCCATAAGATGGAGCATCTCCAATATCTGTTCGATGCACGTTATTGTAAACCGGTCTACTGTCAGGACTCTGCCAACCATTTTGGATAATTTGATTTCTCTGAGTAACCAAATTTTGGCGGGACCTTTCCATCAATCCTGGTGGCATTTGTATTTCTTCTTGAACAGCCTCGTCATCCCACATTGGCAAGTCTAAATCCACAATTTCATTTGCATGGTTTTCCTCGGCACTTGGTAGGGTGTTGTCAGCGTAATCTTCCATCGAATCGATGAAGCTAACAATTGAATTTGAGGGGAATATTTCTGCCGGCATTGGTATGACTTCGGCAACCTCTGAATTTATCGATCTAGGATATTCTGAATCGCTCACAATTTCATCAACAACAGATTTTGCTTCAGATATCGTCAAACCATTTTGTAATTGCTGTATTAGTGCACACAACTTCATCATGGCTAAATCAGAACCAAATATTGTGTGACAATCCTTTGCTTTTGTATCGATAGTTAATGTTGGTCTGCGCGTAATCAAATGTGATGCTGAAAGGACTATTCCCGCAGCTCCAAACAATGCCTGCAATTTTCCTGTAACCCCCCTCCAAGCAACCCATATGCAAATTAATCCAACGACTGCAAGCCAGCCAGGCACAAGTGTTGTGTTATGATGGTGGATTCTCTGAATTGCATTGATTTTGATATCTAATGCTTGTCCGCTTTTCGATTCAAAAGACAGTTGATTATCATTCAAGGTGGCCCTAACCTTTCCTCGAACTCCACCCAGTGACAAGGAGCGGAATCTCACCTCCTCTCCATTGACACTGAGCCCCTCTGGCTTCGTGTCCATCAGCATCCCGATGAGCGCAAGAAAATCACATGGTTATGAACCCACCGTTTCATGCCCCATATTTAGAGCGGTTATTTCGGGTATTCTAATTGAGCCGATTTAGTATAGCGTGCCCGATTATTCTTGGTTTTGAATCCAATTGTGCTAGAAGAACTGCTGGGGGTTTTGATTTCCTAATTAGCAAAGGAGATTCCCAATTTATCACCAGTTGCGAATCTATGGATTCTACCCTTCCTACTACGAATTGTAAATCTACACTTGCGTGAACAATATCTCCAACTGCAATATCTCTCTTTTGAAAGGGAGATTTGGTCAAAGAAACTGAGCTCTTTGTGTGTATATCAACACAAATTGGATTTGAAATTCCCTTATTCTTATCTTCAACAGCGGGATGCACAATCATCGAGCTTCCAGAGAGATACTCCTCTTTGGTGTTTCTTAGTGCTATACCTACTCTATCTCCTGCTACGGCACAGGTTACATCATCATCCATAACTTGCAAACTTTTCACAGTACCCGATTGATTGGATGGCATGATACAAATTTCATCGTGAACAGAAACAGAACCCGACTGGACATATCCAATCGCTACCAAGCCAATTCCTTTGACATTGAAGTGCTGGTCGATTGTTACTACCAACGGGTCCTCTTTAGAAGATTCAAGTTCCGAAGATATCTCTTCCATCAATTCATAGAATGCCGAACGTAAGGATACTCCATCAAACTCACACTGCATCCATTTTGAGAGACCTGCTTGATTTAGAAATTCTCGTACTTTTGATTCATCAACCCAATCTCCTTCAGAGGGATTTATGACAAAAATTCCTTTTTCAATTCCTGCTGATGCAAACCCGACTAACGCCTCTCCAAATGCAGCATCGATTGCATTAATCTCGATCAAACCTGCTCTTGCAGCACAAAGTGAATTGAAAAATGGGCGTATTTTTTCTGGCATTTTTGCTGCACGAATAATTGAAAGAATCCTAGCACCATCTGCTCCTGATTCTTTGTTCACATAAGTATGAACATCACGCTGGTCTGTGGCCTTTGCAATGGCCTTAGCTAGTTCATCGCTACCAATCATAGCGATATTTAGCACCGTCATATCTGTCCCACCAAGCGAGTGTTTTTGAGGATAATGTATCAGAAGGTTTTGGTTATCACTCTGTAATGCTTTAACCTTTCATAATACTCATGTGGCTGAAGATTTCTGATCTTGTCAGTTCCAAAACTCTCTATGGTAAATGAAGCAGTAACCGTTGCACTAACTAGAGATTCCATCAACTCATGAACGCTAATTTCACCCTCGCCCGTGGCTAATTTTTGAGCCATAGCTCCTGCAAAAGAATCCCCACATCCTGTTGGGTCAACTTGGTTTATTGTTGGATAGGAAGGAATTGATATTATCCCACCTGGATGAAATGCAATCACACCATTCTCGCCCTTTTTCACTACGAGAATGCCTCCATCTTTCATAGAAAGCAGGGTCTGAGAAGCACGAATCAAATTGTCATCAGCTGTTAACATTCTAACTTCTTCGTCATTCAATATTAGAATGTCAACTCTCTTGATAACATCTTCAAGGGATTTACGAGCTATGTTAATCCACAAATTCATAGAATCTAGAATTGAAACTCTGCGAGCTTTTGCTTGGTTAAGAACCGATGCTTGTAAATCTGGATGGAGATTAGCACAAACTAAGACCTTGGGAGAATTGTAGAGTTCTGGAACTACTGGGGAGAATGATTCAAACACATTTAACTGGGTATCATGAGTTACGGCTTGGTCCATTTTCCCTTGATAAGAACCAATCCATTTGAATGTCTTACCTGGTTGAACCTCAATCCCCTGTATGTCAAGACCCGATTTTCTATACCACTCTAGGTGCTCATCTAGAAAATCCTCTCCTACGACACCTATAATCCCGATCTCTGGTTTACCGTCAAGTCTAGCGTGAAAGGCAGCTGAAAAACCTCCATATGAACCAGATCCTCCTAGTTCATTTTCCGATGTCCCGGCAGGTGTTTCCAAGGAATCGTAGGCTAAACTACCAACGATAACTAAATCCATTAAATCATCCCAATAACTCTTGATGTTCATCGATATATGCGATTGTTATATCCCCATTAAGGAAATCTTCCTCGTCCATAATTCGCCTGTGAAGTGGAATTAAGTGGTCAACACCTGTAATCAAAGTTTCATCGAGAGCAGTTCTCATTCTTCTTATGGCTGATTCTCTGTCAGGACCCCATGCCAATAACTTAGCAAGTAAGCTATCAAAGCACCCTGGCATCTCATATCCCGGATGGGCATGCGTATCACATCTGATTCCAAATCCAGATGGAAAGTGGCACTCCCAGAGTCTGCCAGGTGATGGTGCGAAATTTGTCGTATCCTCTGCGTTCAGTCTGCATTGAATTGCATGGCCCCTAATTTTGACATCCTCTTGAGAAAGTGGCAGACTTTCGCCTTGAGCAACTCTGATGCCTAATTCGACAAGATTGTATCCTGTAATCAGTTCTGTTACCGTATGTTCGACCTGAACTCTTGGGTTAACCTCAAGGAAATAGAATTCTCCATTTTTGTCCCTAAGGAACTCAAACGTTGCCAACCCTTTGTATCCAACAGATTCTGCACCAGCACAAACTAGGGCTCCAATCTCTGCCCGCTTTTCGTCACTAAGCCAAGGCCCTTCTTCGATTAACTTCTGATGACGTCTTTGTATTGAACAAAACCTCTCTCCAAAATGAATTGCTTTTTGCCCGTCAGCGAGGACCTGAAATTCTACGTGTTGAGCACCTTCAATGTATTTTTCGACGAACACTCTGTCATCTCCAAATGCTGATTTTGCTCTGCCCTGACATAATTTCAGTGCCCCTTCAAACTCATTTTCCTCATGAACGATCTGCATTCCAATCCCGCCGCCTCCTGCTGCTGCTTTTATGATTACAGGATATCCAATTTCGTCAGCAAGTTCACTAGCAACCTTGGCAGAGGAAATTGGTTCGCTACTTCCTTTCGCCGTTGGCAAACCTGCAGCCTCCATTGCCGACCTAGCCTCAATCTTGTCTCCAAGTAAAGTAATTACACCCGAAGCTGGCCCGATGAAAGTTATTCCCTCTTCTTCAAGTCGCTTTGCAAAGTGAGCATTTTCTGCTAGGAAACCATATCCTGGGTGAACCGCATCACAATCAAGATCTTTGGCCGCTTGAACAACTGCTTCTATGTCTAGATATGAATCCAATGGATTTGAACGCATAATAGGATAAGCGACGTCAGCCAATCTGACAGGAAGCGACAACCTATCTTCTCGACCATGAATTATTGCAGCTTCAATTTCCATATCTCGGAGAGTTCTTAGAATTCTTAGAGCAATTTCCCCTCGATTGGCAATCAACACTCTTCGGAATCCCATGTTTAACCCCTGCCGTAACCATTCTAAGATGAAATCGGTTGAATATACTATCCTTAATTCAATAATTGATTGGCAAACACTGTTAATATTTAATTGAATAAACATTCACTATTATATTATGAGTGATTAACAACATACATGCCCGAAGTTCTTCCTAGCGGTCAAGAAGCAGTGGATAAATTTGCAGGAAAGGATCTAAACAATGACGGAAACATAGTCAACCTTGTCGTTTGCGGAAACTCAAGATTTTATCAAACCGATTGGGTTGAGCACAGATTAGATCAATGGGTTAGCTGGAATAGTAAGCCTGACTTAGTAATCTTAGGAGGTGCTAGCGGAGTTGATAGTTTAGTAGAAAAATGGGCTACGGAAAATCACATTCAACTTGCTATATTCAACGAAGCATGGAATGAACCCAGAATTGGAGAACAAGACACTGGACGCCCTGAAGCATCTCCTAAATTAGGAAGTAAAATGCTTGACTACGCAACGCATGTGTTAGCGTTTCCCGGACCCAAATCGAAATGGACTACTACCATGATAAACAAAGCAATAGACAGAAGTATTCCCTTAGTCAGTATACCTACGCCTACTGCTTTGGACTAAACTAATCAACGTTTACGTAATATTTTCACCGATTTCCGGAATGCAAAAAACGTTTTTCGACGAAAAACTACAATTGGACCATCGATGTTATACGTGATAAGAATAACTGACACCCATGACAGAGCAACCAGTTCCCGGCTCCAAAATAATCAGTGAACTCTCAGGAAGAGACCTAAATAAGGATGGTAGAATCATAAATTTGGTTATCTGTGGAGACTCACGGTTTTACAATTATGAGTGGGTAGAAGAGCAACTTGAACAGTGGATTAAATGGAATGCATATCCAGATCTGATAATATTAGGAGGAGCAAGTGGAGTAGACTATCTAGCGGAAAGATGGGCTGGTAATTATGCAATTCCACTAGCGATTTTCAATGAAGCGTGGAATGTACCTAGAAAGGGATTGCAGGACCATGGAAGACCTGAAGCCCCATCTGACTTGAGCGGAAGAATGTTGGAGAGAGCAACCCATTTAATCGCTTTTCCAGGACCTGAATCAAAGTGGACGAAGGTAATGGTAGAGCATGCGAGAATGAAAGGTATACCAACAGCTGTCGTTCCCGTTCCAGAAGATGGCTAACTGTATCAGTAAACGTCACGCAGATATCGCTTCTGCTCTTTCATCATTGTCTTCTCAATGAAGAATGTGGCATCTTCCTCAGACATCTCTCCATGCTCCATTGCAATTTCAATCAGCGCTCTATGAACATCTTTTGCCATGTATTGCTTATCACCACATATGTAGAAATAAGCACCTCGCTCGAACCACTCCCAAACCTCAGCACCGTGTTCTTTCAATCGGTGTTGGACGTATATTTTCTCTTCTTGATCCCTTGACCATGCGGTGGTAAACCGGTATAGATGACCTTCATCTAACCAATTTTCAATAGTGTCCTTGTAGTAAAATTCTGTCTTAGAGGACTGATCACCGAAGAATAACCAGTTCTTTCCATTGCCACCATCGAATATTCTTTGCTCCATGAATGCCCTAAATGGAGCAATACCTGTTCCTGGACCCAACATAATAATGTCAGTAGACTTATCCTCTGGCAGAACAAATGACTTGGTTGGAGACATGAATACACCAACATCTGTCTCATTAACTTCAACTTCGTCGGCCATGTAAATTGTGCAAAGTCCGCCTCTGTCCCGTCCATGATGGGAGTATCTGACTATTCCAACTGTAAGCTCAACGAATCCTGGATGGGCATCATGACTGCTTGCAATTGAGTAAAGTCTAGGCTTGAGCTTGTCTAGCAGGTCAATGAATTCTTCAGGCGTGTAGGATATGGAGAAGTCATTGAAAACGTCAACATAGTCTCTAGACCAAATGTAATCCTCCAATGCATCTGCATCATTTGCTAGTATCTCTGCCCTCTCGACTGGGTCGTCACCGGGTATAGAAGGAAGTAATTCTGCTTGCAAGACTGGCTCACTGTTCGACCACCTTCTATTAGTTACGGAGACCGTTTCCCTCTGTCTCTCAACCATGCTTACTTTTATCCTTAGACCACTAGATTTGACTTTCTCCTTTAGTGACTTTACAAATTTCTTGTTTACTCTGTGAATTTCGTAATCTTTCTTCAGAGCTTCCCAAAGTGTTCTCTCGCCGTTGTGGGTATGGACAATGTGATCTTGTGCCCAACCTGCCTTTTCTATCAACAAATCAACAGTCAACGGAGGATTTTCTGGGACAACTCCCAATGCATCTCCTACTTTGTAATCCATTCCAGAATCACCAAGGTCGAAGACTATGTGTCTGGTTTCTTTTCTAGAACCTTCTCCGTTGAGGATATAGCACTCTGTAATCTTTGTTGGATACGGGTTTTTTGCGCTCCAACCAGATTTGTCTTTGGACTTTTCCTTTTTCTCCTTCTTCTCGACAATTTCCACCTCTGGTGCAGGAGCAGCTTCGGCAGATTCTACCTTTATCTCAATGGAGACCATTGCTGGAATTACTTTGTCAACCCAAACCTGCCATTCAGGCTCAAAATCAACATCACATTTCTGAAGGTCTGTTACTTTTGTAGCGCCCAACTCTTGAAACTTGTTGTCCCAGTCAATTCCAGCCTGACAGAATTCGTCATACCCTGTATCGCCGATAGCACAAATAGAATAATTTACGCCGGCTAAGGACGGATTTTGTGAACAAGTTTCATCCCATAAATCTGCGGCATTGTCTGGCATTTCACCTTCTCCCCATGTGGATGTTATTATCAGGATTCTTTTGTGATTAATCAAGTTAGAGGCGGGGAAACCATCCATATCAAACACAGTTGCATTGAGACCACTTTTGTCTGCTAATTTCTTGGTTTGATTAGCCAAATCTTCTGCGTTTCCTGTTTGAGAACCGAAAAATATTGCAATAGAATTATCACTCTCTGAAGACATGTTATGACCTCCCATTCAGCAGATAGAGTTACCTGCAAATTGGGGCACTCGTAAGGTGTAAATGAATGTTAGGTGCGATGGTGTCTTATCGCAGATGCTGGTGGTCTACTCGTGACCCAACTAGATTTGCTTGGAAGTGGGAACGCATTCTTACCCTCAGGCAGATTACATTCTCTACTTCTAATCGACCAGCATATCATGATTGACTGTCCTCCAACTGCCCTTGCAAGCTTGAGAAATGCTGGCATCAGTCCTGCAAATATTGATATGATTTTGATTACACATGTGCATGCAGACCATGTATTTGGTTTTCCCAATTTTATTCTTGAGAGGAAATATATCTCAGATCGAAATGGAGAAAAACAACTTACTGTTGCTGGTTCAAAAATTGTTAGAAAACGATTGGAATTGCTTTGTGAGCTCGCCTATCCAGACTCACTCAATGACGTTTTATCCAATATAAATTGGGTAGATACGCCAAAATCCGATGAATGGACATTCGAAAGGTTTGAAGTTAAACACGACCCAAAAGTTGAGCCACATGGATGGATGATGACACATGAACGTGGTTGGTCTCTACTACACAGTGGCGATTCTGGCCATTGTGATGAGTTATGGGAAAGAGCAAAGCAGTGTAAATTTGCAATCGTGGAGATGAGTGTTCCGGATAGAGTGATTACTGAATATCACCATACTCCAAGCCAAATCAGTCAGTTGGCTAATGAATGCCCAGACACAGTATTCTTACTAACACACACATACATTGACTGTGACTATGAAATCTTAACAACCGATACACCAGAATTACCACCTAACGTAATATTAGGTCATGATGGTATGAAATTCTCATTAGATCAAAATGGTGAATCTGTGTAATATAATAAAGGTAATAAATAACATAAAGGATTTTTACAAACTTCCCTCGTAGATTTTTTTGAATGTTTTCAAACCATTTTTCAAAAATTAGATTGTAGAAATATCTAGTTTATGAAATCAAGAAAAAAATTTCTCGCTTTGAATTCAGCTAAATAAAAAAAATTCAAAATTTTTACACTCGGCGATTGAATGTAAAATTTGGATTACAGTTGAACTGTTTTATATACAAAAAGGAAAAAATATGCATCCCTTTTTATACCTCCAATTGAATACTGATTTACCCATCAAATATCGGTTTTTGATTCGCTTTCTGGATTATACTTATATGGTGGACTCGGACTCCCTCGGGCCATCACGCATAGGGTTGGCCGGGATTGAATGAGTAATGAGAAATTTTGAGGTGTTATTTTTTGGACAAAAATATTTTCGATGGAATCCTTAATCAAAAAACTCTATTCGTCCAAAAAGAAGTGCTACGTCACACATACCAACCCGAAGTATTACCTCACAGGGATTACGAAAGAGATCAGCTATCATTTAATCTAGTTGAAGCTTTGAAAGGCCACATTCCATCCAACATGATTCTGTATGGCGTTACAGGAGCTGGAAAAACAGCTGTTACTAGGTTTGTCTGCGACCAATTACAGAAAAAGGGCGAATCCATCGGTAGAAAGGTTCACCCGGTGTTAGTCAATTGTAGACAAATCGACACTCAATACAGGGTCCTCTCACACCTTGGTAATGCCCTACTTGAAGACTACGAGAGAGATGAAATTCCATTCACAGGATGGCCAACAGATCGAGTATTCTCAGAGTTGGTCAAAAGGATGAACTCTAGAGGCGGAGTGTATGTATTGGTATTGGATGAAATTGACCACCTTGTTAAAAAAGCAGGGGATGACCTTCTATACAACTTGACCAATCTTAACGCTGAATTGAAAAACGCCCGTGCATGCGTAATCGGGATTTCAAACGACTTAAAATTCACCGACTTCCTAGACCCAAGAGTAAGAAGTCGATTGGGCCAGCAAGATATTGTCTTCAACCCTTACAATGCCGAACAACTTCAAGACATTTTGCGGTCCAGAGCATCTCTTAGCATTGATTCGGACGCATTAGGTGCCGGCGTGATAGAACTCTGTGCTGCTCTTGCTGCTCAAGAACACGGTGATGCGAGATGTGCACTTGACCTATTGAGAGTTTCAACTGAAAAGGCTGAACAAGAAGGGGTTGAGATCGTGGAGCAAAATCATGTAAGAATTGCACAAGCTCAGATCGAATCAGACCAAGTTACCCCTGTAATCAGAACTTTACCTACTCAACAAAAACTAGTTCTGTCTTCGGTTCTAATAAACGAAAAAAATGGTCTAAGAAACATACAGACCGGCGAAGTATACCACATTTACAAACAAGCCTGCAGCCACATTGGACAGCAATTCCTCACTGCACGTAGG
This sequence comes from Methanobacteriota archaeon, assembly GCA_002710015.1. Classification (GTDB taxonomy): domain Archaea; phylum Thermoplasmatota; class Poseidoniia; order Poseidoniales; family Poseidoniaceae; genus MGIIa-K1. The sequence goes on from PAOW01000032.1 coordinate 32,691, forward strand.
ATTTCGGGAATTATTTCCAACCTCGATATGTTAGGATTAATCACTGCAAAGACGATTTCTCGAGGCCGATATGGAAGGACAAAGGAAATCAATTCCTGCATTCCAACAAACATAGACCCTTGCGAGGTTATGTCCAAGGCTGAACCAACTTTAGTGGAAGTGTTCTCTGCAAGATATCGTCATCAGAGCCAACTTTAGGGCGCTCTAAGTTATCTTTGATATATCCCAAGAGTCATAAATGCGACCAAGTTCGCAAACCGTATGAGCACTGAGGATGAGAATCCTGCTTCCGGCATGTTAGGCATACTGACAAAGCCATCCAACACCTTAGCCAACTGGTATTTTTGGCTAGGTCTCTTGGGTCTATTGCTTGCTGCTCTAAATATTGCAAATATAATTCACCCAAGTTATAGAGTCTCATGGGGAGGCATGTTTACATTTGAGTTTACGAACAATGCTTTTGGAGATAAGGATACTGCTTCTGCTTTTGTTCTCAGTGATGCAATATTCGTTGCTTTTTGTGGTGCTCTTGTCTTTTTGGGCGCAAGATCACTCAAAGGCGATTCGGGAGCAAATGACTGGCTAATGTCAATGGTCAAGAGCGAGTGGTATACAGACTTACTCGACGCAAAGGAAGGCGGATGGACTTTAGTTGTTGGAACATGGTCTATGCTAATCAGTATCATATTCTACTTCTACTGGGGGATCATGTATATGGGATGGATTGACCCTGGTGTATACTCAATATCTATCTCTCTAATGGCAGTTGGTTTAGTCCTTAGGATGCTATCAACCGTTGAAGAAGATCAGTGACCGTTTCTTCTCAATAGGGCATCCATGTATCCCATTGTGATTCCCTGCCACAAGTAAAATGACCAACTCAGCAATACAATCAGTGCTTTTGGATTTGCTTTTGGGAGGTCGCTCTTCACAAAGGAAATCAGCCAAAACAAAGGAAGGATACCAATCAACAGAAATTCTGTTGAAATTGAGTCATAGAATGACGCTGCTTCCCATGTTCCATCTAGAATTAAATTATTCACAAACAGACCAATGCTACCAAGGCCCAACATAACCATAGGTAACATCCATAATACTGCCCACGAAGAACCAATGAAATCATGCTTCACACCTTTGTAACGACGATGTATTCTAACGTGTGCTCTTGCATCTCTCCTTCTCTTGTGTAAAAAACGCTTGAGACCTGTTTCCGGTACATGGTTCACTACTGCGGTATTTGTGTAAACAATAATTCCTCCAGCTTCAACTAATTTCAATGAAACCTCCATGTCCTCTGCATGATACCAGTCTGGGTTGAAACCCCCTATCTTTTCCAAACTCTCTCTCTTGAACATCGAACATGGACCATTTGCTAACTTTGTAATTCTTGGTCTAGACCGATACTTGGATTCGATTTCAATCGACCTGATGGTCGAGATGACATCATCTGACCTAGCAAAAACAGTTCTACCAGTCACTGCGACTACTTCTTCACTCTCTCGAGAGATTGATGACTCAAGCATTCTTTGAATCCAGTCGGATTCAGGCATAGTATCTATATCCGTAATTGCAAACCATTCTCCTTTTGACACCTCAAGTGCTGCCATTCTTCCAGCTGAAAGACCTAGTGCTGGCTGAGTGATTACTCGAACTAATTCATGAGCCGCCCAACTCTCAGATTTCTCCTTACTACCATCCGTTGAGCCATCATCTACCAATATTATTTCTATTGGACTATGAGTTTGATTGACCAAAGACTCCAAGCATCCATCTATCCAATCAACTCCATTTCTTACGCATACCGCAATTGATACAAGAGTCAAATTTTCACCTCAAATTTGGAAAGTAAATCCCTACATTGGCGCTTTGCTGCCAAATCTGTGACGCGTAGAACTACACCTTTCCCGGGTTGCCCATAAACCACATTTGTGCCAAGTGGAGATAACAGATGTATTATTAGAGGAGCCAAATCTTCTTCTCCATCTACTTCTATACACGTAGTTTGATCACTGTGTAGTGCTGCATCTACAGATTCTATGAGAGATGGTGTAACTTCACCCGCTGGATTTTTTGCTGAAAGAATTAAACTAAATTCAGAAATATCTACCTTGTTTTCAAGTTCAATCCTCTTTGTCATGCCGTCTACTATAGCAATGTCAGGGACAACACCCATCTCCAGTAAGGTAGCAACACTTACATCTCCAACAGCGATGATACCGCCTGGTGAAATGTTTTCCATAGCAGCGGACATTGCAACCTCGGGAGTACTCTCTGGTCCTGTAAAAAGATGCCCTGATGGCTTTTTTAGTTCTTCATCGAGTCCTTTGTGGAAAATATAGGTTCTATTCCTGTCGTCTTCACTCAACCAACCCGATCCATCTGTATCGATTAGGCCAGCTCTTATTCTTGAACTTGAAATTATGCCACCGGATTCATCAAGTGTGTGAGGGACCTCAATTATCTCCAGAGGAACCAGACCATTCTTGAGTCTCATTTCATTTATTTTTTGACAATTCCCAAGAGTTTCTGGCGTGCATACGATTGAATCACAATCTTTTCTAACAGGCGCTGGACCAATCTTATTCTCTAATTCATGAGTGGTTATTCTATAATCTGCCCAGGACATAATTGCGTCTCTTCTGTCTTCAAAAGATTGCAATATAGGTGATTTTTTTGCAGACATCTCATCATTGGTTATCCAAACTTCGACTCTCTCAGATACATCTAGTGCAGCATTTAGGAGGGCCTGATGTCCAAGGTGAAACCTATCAAATGTGCCACCAACCAAGCAGCGTGCCAACCTCGGCATGGGGTTGACTGTATTTTGGTGATTATTCAATGAATCGCAAAGGTAACTGTGCCCCGACCCGTAACAGCCCCTGTCATAGTATCCTCGGAGGCTTGACCCAGGGTCAGGGCGTTCTGTGCAGACGGTTGGTTGTCTCACTCTCATTCTCTCGTCCAGCGAGGACCCATTACCGACCACATAGTCCATCGGTTTGCATCAGAGGTCATTCTCAAAGAGTCACCCTGGTCTTCGTCGATGGCACATAACCGCAAACATTGGTATCATAGTTCATCAAGCAGCACGCTCTCCCTACGATGTTGCATGTGCGGTTAATGGGCCGTTACCCTATCTTATTGTTGAAATCGACGGTGCAGAGCGATATGAATTTCCTTGTTGTGAGAATTTTCAAGCGGAGGCAAGGGTATATTCTCATGAAACAACCAACCTGCCATTGGATGAGTTAGGCCCATTTTTGGAGGACGGTTTGCTTCTGCTGATTCCAATCCTTCTATTACATCCAAAAGAGAAAGTCTTCCTTCACCCTCAGGCATATGATGAACCATCTTTAATTCCTCAGACTTGAGATTTTTATTTTGAAGAATTATTGGCCATGGAATCTCCAGCGAGGCCATTGCCGCCCTTCCAGTGGTTGAACTAAGGCATACAAGAAGCCAATCCACGGAATTATTTTCCCAAAGTGAGTAATGCACATCCTCCATTATTGCAAGCATTGAAATTCTGTCTGTAATATTTTGATTTTCAAATAGCATCTTGTGGTGTGGGCAGGCTGAGACTAACCTATCAATGCCCTCTAAACCCCAATTTACTCTCATCACCTCAGAAACCCTCAATGGATTCTCTAGCCAACGGTCAATCACATCAATTTCTTCACGAATCCAAGCATTACTCAATAGGATAGCGGTTGCGACAGCTGAATTTTTTATTTCACTTGAGATAACTTTCATTGGATTTTCTCTGACCCTATCAATCAATATGTCCATGGCGTAATCATCAAACAATGCAAGATCGGATAGGTCACTGTCATCAAATGAATTCAGGTCAGCAAGTTTTGCCCAAATTGGATCTATACGTTGGCCTATTCGCCTCCATCTGGAGGCATGACTTTGCTTTGTTGTTGCTATCCATGCTGCTAATGGGTACTTACCCTCGTGTCTGTCTGCCCAGACATCGTCCCCATCAACTAATTCACATGCTTTCCACATAGCATCATATTCATCATCCGCATCACTCACCCTACTTGAGTTACCTCTAACGACATCTTGTGGATTTTTTGGAAATGCCCAGTCTTTGGGAACAACTGAATTCGTGTTAACAGAAATAGGTAAGTGAAGTCTTCCCGGCATTTCCAATGAATATTTTCCAAGCTCGTTCGAGGCGGATAGGATGAATGATAAGTTCGAACTACCTGATTCTTCGATAAGCAAACCACATCTGTTATCATCTGAGAATCTAGATATTAATTCGGTGCTTTGACCCCACCTCCAATCCAAATTTATTGTAACATCACTAGTCTCCATGGCATAAGAAAGTATGGCCTCTGCTCCTCTTTTGGAAACTGAACTCGTATCAAGAATGCCGGAATGTGAGTCTGTCCAGTTTCTTCCTGGGAAGTCATTTAGCAACTTACGAGTCAATGCATTGGATGAGAAATTCTCAACATCTGTAAGCAACCGTTCATACTTGGCTTGGATTGATTTTTGATTCAATCTAGGGTGTATAGATTGCAACCAAAATCTGAGAATTGATTTTGGCAAAGGGATTTTAGATTTTGATAGTAAATCTGAATCTGCAATGGTCAGTGAGTTTGGTGCTAAGAAATTCAACAGAAGCGATCTATCCGATCTCTTTCCCAACCTTGCGTGGATACCGCCTCTAGGTTTAACCAGGGGCCCAGTATTTCCTGCCCTACCTATTGTAATGTCGCCATCGGTTAGAATTTCAGGAAGTTTAGGCCAGTATCCCGGCTGTAACTGGCGAAACCAACTACCAACACTTAGCGGCCATGAATCATACTTCCCAATCAACTTCGCTCTTACTATACCCATCAATTTTGGTCTTTCCATCCATGCAGACAGCGTCATGGGACTCGCTTCTTCAGGAGGATTTGATTTTCGCATTGTTTCTAGATCCCACCAGACTGTGGATTGGTTCCTTTGAACGGCCCATACCCACGACTCAGACTCCCCTTGATTTCCATTGGAACTATCGAGTGTGCCTAAGTCTCCATCCATAGGCTGGCTGGGTAGTCCTAGAAGGGGGCCAAGTGGATTTGACACGTAACCAAGTAGCAGCATTGGCCCATCTCTAGCTAATACAATTCCTGCGGCATTTGGCGGTGGTGGCCAAGTCACAAGATCTAGCAACCTGCTCAGTGAATCACTTTCTAATCTGCCTATTCCAGTAGATGTTAACCTATATTTGGAACCTCTTTTTTTGGTGTCATCTCTCACTACGTCACCCGATTCACGTAACTTCCTTAGTGCAGAGGATACATGAGGAATTCGAATGCGGAGTTCTCGTGAAACCTCAGTAACAGTTCCTCCACCATCCGCTAACCAATCCAAGATTTTTCTTTGGTATGTCGAACGAATACGGTTTCCTCGCACCATTGTCACCAATTTCTCGCAAAATAATGTAACATATCAATATTATTGCTTACTTATTGCTTGCTAGTTACATTTAGTTACGTGTTTCCACTGGAGAATGTTTTTTTTTAAGATTGGTTTAACAATTAAACCACTATTTGCTGTTATTTTACGATACTTGACGTAACTTTGAACTCAAATTCGTAGCAACGGTTATATGGGCTGCTTCGCTCCTTGACTTTAACGGCAACCAGACCACCAAAACTGGAGCCGATTTACGAGGAGGAGAACAACAATGAAGACAGTAAGAATACGTGAAAAAATCAAAAAATTCCTAGGTGACAGACCTCGCAATACAGCTGAGATTCTGGAGCACATAAACAGCACCATGAGGCATGGAACTACTAGTCAGCAACTTGGAAATGTTCTCTCTAAAGACAAAGACATCGTAAAAGTAGGATATATCAAGAGATCAGGAATTCTTTCTGGCGGATATGACATATGTGAATGGGCTACAAGAAGTTGGGTATCAGACCACTGTCCTGGCTGGGAAGAAGGCCAACCAATCATCATCGATGCTGAAGGTAATGTTCAAACCAGTGACTTAATCCGTCGAAACTGAATAACATGTCAATAATACGAAAAATGACTGATGCTACAGTCTGTATGTTTTGTGGCGGCCTAGTTGTAGGCTCTCTATGCGTAGAATGTGGAATGGTTCAGTGATTACTGTCCACTGTAAATTTCCAGCGCTTCAGTCAAATCTGCGCCATCGCAAATTACTGCCTTGCATGCAGCAGTCATCCTTACGGCATCTTCTACATTTTTCTGGTGAATATTTCTACCAGTCGCAGCACCCCTACATCCGGATACTTTCATTTGGTCAACCAGTCGTCCAAGGAACTCTTCAGGTGGCAATGATCCTCCACCAGAACAAATTATTCCACATCTACCAGCAGCTTCAGCGGCGATTCCTAGACTTTCAGGCTGAGTCATACCTTCATATGCACGGGGATAGTTGACCTTGGCAAAGTCAGCGCCTATGCATGCTGCTACACCAGCAGCTCCAGATATCAACTGAGGATCTTTTTCATCAGTCACTGCTTTTCCTCTAGGGTACATCCATACAACAGAAATCATACCCATCTCATGAGCCTGCCTGATAAAAGTTGTAGCCTCTGTTAGCATCTCATGTTCATATTCTGAACCAATGTAAATTGTGTAACCTATGCCGACTACGTTAATCCCGTTGTGCAGCAAAGACGCTACATCATCCATATCCCACATTGCTTGAGAAACTGGATCTCTCTGTGAAGTTTTTACCATGTGCGATTTTGAATTCAATTTTACTAAGTAAGGAAGATCTGGATAATCTCTCGCATAATGAGAGATAAGTCCAAGTTGACCTGCCATCACTCCCAATGTCCCCTGTTTGTGAGCAATAGACCCGATTTCAAACAAATGCTTTGGGTCATTCGATGTTAGTGGAATCGTGTTTCCACCGTCATAAAAATCATCATTCAGATGTTCGATTTTTTGGTCACATGCAAACAAATTCATTTTTCCAGTGCCGCATGTTGCTGCATCCATATTGTCTATGAATGTCTCAATTAATTCGTCAGGAACGTCTGCTGGGACATGATACTTATGCGCCATCAACATTACCCAAATTCTTCAAGGACTTGAAAACATCGTTAGAGTTACTATCTCTAAACAGTTCGGATTTTTTTCATTGTCCTTCAAAGTTAGGAACTCTCTTCTCGACGTAAGCTGCAATTCCTTCCTTGGCATCATTGCTTCCGAATAGTGCTGCCTGAAGTTCACGCTCAAGTGCCAAGTGATATTCGAATGGAATCTCTGGTCCAGTCTGGCAGGAACGCTTGATGTTACCAACAGCTTTCGTTGCCTTGTTTGGAAGAGTGAATTGGCTAGCCCAATCCAATACATCGCGACGGAAGTCGTCTGCATCTCCTTCCCACAAGTGGTTGATTAGATTGCAATCAAGAGCATCCTCAAATGACATTAATTCACCAGTTACCATCATCTCAAGCGCTTTGGATTTTCCAATCAGGCGAGTAAGACGAGCTGTGCCACCTGTACCTGCTAATACACCAAGATTAATTTCAGGAAGGCCAACTTTTCCAGCGTTCTTCCTCGCTATTCTAATATCTGCTGCCATCGCTATTTCAAGGCCGCCACCGACCGCGTGACCATTCATTGCACAAATTACTAATTTTGTAGTTTGTTCGAAACGTGATAGTGTCTCATTTGCGTGTAAACAGAAATTATACTTGAATCCAGGAGATACGCTGTTCAGCATTCGGATTGATGCTCCAGCTGAGAAGAACTTTGATCCGTGACCTGTTATCACTATGACAGCGACGTCATCATCGAATCTCGCCTTGATTATCGCAGTATCAATGTCACGCATCATCTCGTGTGTGTAGGTGTTGGGCCCCATGGCGTCGCCTTCCAATGGCTCACCTGCTGAATCGGATGCTAACTCGATGACTGCAATACCATTGTCAGTGGTTCCATAGTTTACAAGGCGGTTTGGCATAGGTTCTAGTTCAAGTCCGTATAAGTCGCTCATAAACAAGCCTAACAGGGTGTGCTTAATGAGTCAATCGCTACTCTCGCTAAATGATGTTCTTCCACCAGAACGCCTTATCTTGTTCCATCTATTTCCAACTTCAATTGCGGAAGATGATTGCTCCCAGTTATCCCTTTTCATTGCTTTACGAAATGGTAGCCTTCTGACCCCTCGACCCATCGCCTTCGCATCTTTCCTGAGCATGAATGGACTAACGATTCGATATAGAGTAGATTTGAATAAATTTGGTCTGAATAATTTCCCAATCCAAATTAACCCATCACCGGTCTTTGATTGATGTTTCATCCATGCCTTACACATTCTCTTGAACGTTCTATCTCCAACTCTATTCATCAAGAAACGATTGGCTACGGAGGTTTTTACGTAAGGCATCAACTGTTTTCTTACCTCTTTTTCATAATTGCATTTACCTAGAATGTCTTGTGCAGCTAAATATCCTGACCAAACTGCCATTCGCATCCCAAATCCCCACATAAAGTCTTGAAGACCTCCAGATTCTCCAACATAGTATCTACCGTCTTGGAAATAATTTTTGTTTATTGTGAAATCTCCTTTACCACCTACCCTTTTTATGGGTTCCATGTCTATGTCAGGGTAATGTTTTTGATACCATGCAATTGTCTCATTTAAGAATCTCTCACTACCCTTTTGCTTTCTCCATAAACAAGTGCAAATCAAACCGATTCCATCTATAATTATTAGATAAGAATATGCTCCTGGAGCCAATTTATCATTTAGTTGAAATGCTATGTGATTTGGGTGTTTTGTCTTGAATATTTCACCATACGCAACCGCACTTGTTCCTTTAGGCCCGCATGCAATTATCTGACAATCTGATTCTTTAACTCTACTTTTGTAATGCAAATTTGCACCTGCTTTGATAGCCATGCGTTTGAAACCTTGATCTATCGTATGCTCTGAAGTACCTCTTTCTACAATCCGATATGCTATATTAGGAGTGAATGTTTTTGAGATTTCATCATCTGGATGAATCAGATCGACTTCGCTAAATTCTGTTGCTTTGAACTCTTTTGGATCATATCCCCACTCTGCTAATTGTTCAAAGAAATCTGAATCCATTGACCAATTTTCCAATGCCTGAAAATCACCATCGAATCTCTGACCAGAATCCTCTCTAATATCATGGACATGAACTTCAATCCCTGCACTAGCTAAGGTTGTTGCGGCAGCCAAGCCTGACAAGCCCGCACCCATGATGTGTACTGGTCCTGCCTCCGCCATGTGCGTGACATGAATAAGGATGGTTTCAAAGATGCGGCTTCTTTGGGCAGGGCATGGAGGAGAACATCTTCATTCAAGATGCTCCAAACAGTTTAGACGTAAACGCACTTCGCAAACAACTGAATACTGAGGGTTGTGGTGCAATCGTTTCCTTTGTTGGAATCACTAGAGAAATGGATGAAGGAGAGGAAGTGTTGGCACTAGAATTTGACTCTTGGAAAGAGGAATTATCATCCACATTAAGAGCAATCGCAATTGCAGCCAAGGAAAAATTTCCTATCAAGTCAATAGCCATGGCACACCGAACAGGAATGGTTGGGCCGCAAGAAAACATAGTTGCAATATTTGTTGCTAGTCCACACAGGAAAGATGCTTTTGCGGGTTGCTCATGGCTAATCGATGAGTTGAAAAGTCAAGCGCCATTGTGGAAGAAAGAAATCAAACCAAGTGGTTCAACTTGGAAAGCAGGATTGGGGTGATGTTGTTGAAGAAAATTGAAGGTATTGTAGACATAGCAAAGAAAACAATAGTTGGACGCAGAGCAAATGCTACTGGTTTAATCACTCTTACTCCTGAATCGAAACAAGCGATTGAAATGGATAAAGTAAGCAAAGGTAATGTCATCGAAGCCTCTACTATTGCTGCCATTCAAGCTGTAAAGGAAACGCCGAGAATCATTCCACATTGCCACCCAATTCCGTTGGAGGGTTGTAATGTAACTTGGGAATGGGAAAACAACTCATTAAGGTGCTCTGTTGAAGTTGTTGCACACTACAAAACTGGAATAGAAATGGAGGCAATAACTGGAGTTATGGCTGGTTTACTTTGCGTGTTGGACATGGTAAAATCCTTCGAGAAAGATGAAAATGGACAATATGACAACACGATAATTTCTGATGTAAGAATTCTTGAAAAATTCAAATCTGACTGACCCGCTTCATTGATGGAGTAGTTGACTCTGGCCTAACATATGAGAGCCACGCTTGACCTTGCAGAATATTTCTTGGAAGCGGTGGATAATGCTGCAATTGCTAGCGCAAAATGGCGTGGAAAAGGAGAAAAAAATGCTGCCGATGCTGCTGCTGTTGAAGCGATGAGAAAGACCTTCGACAAAGTGCCTTTTGATGGAAGAGTTGCGATTGGTGAAGGTGAGAGAGACGAGGCCCCCATGCTTTTCATAGGGGAAAAATTAGGCAATATGGTAGGTATTGATGGAGCATTGAAAATTGACATTGCTGTTGATCCACTTGAGTGCACTAACAATTGTGCAGACAACAAACCCAACTCTATCGCAGTTCTAGCTGCCGCTCCTCGCGGTACTCTACTGCATGCGCCTGATTGTTACATGGACAAAATAGCTGCTGGGCCAGAATTGAGTGGGCATGTGAGTCTTGATGGAGGCGTTGCTTACAATATAGAGCAAGCAGCAGATGTGCTTGACAAGCCGACATCGGAAATCAAAATTGTAGCCCTAGATAGGAAACGTCACAGTGACCTATTCAAACAAATAAACGAAACCGGTGCACAACTCCATCTTATGGATGATGGTGATGTTTCAGCTGCTATTTGGGCAGCAAGGTCAAGTGGACCATATGACATGCTCATGGGAATAGGGGCCGCCCCTGAAGGCGTGATTACTGCCGCTGCATTACGAGGTATTGGTGGGGTCTTCGAAGGAAGATTAGTTTTTAGATCTGATGAGGAAGAAAAGCGGGCTGAAAAAATGGTCGATGACGATTTAGAGAGGTTATGGGATGCGAAGGATCTATGCAAATCAGATGATGCTGTATTTGCAGCATCTGGCGTGTGTGATGGTTATCTTCCAGGTGTTATTTTTGAAGAAGACCAAATACAAACATTTTCAGAACTTATAGATGTTAAAAGTGGCAATGTCTCTCGCTATGACAAGGTTCACCCGCTGTGATAAGATGGTAAATTTACTCAGAATCAAAGTTCGTTTACCGGAAGGACATTGGTCGGGTGATGTTTCTCGTTTGAGGCCAGAAGCCATACTCAGAATTGAAGAAACTATGCCTCTTAGTAAGGGCAGAGGGACTGCAAAGCTGTCCTCATCTATCGATTTAGCAGCCGAATTACTTTCTCATACAGGAATAGATGACCTTAGACATTTAGGTGTCAATAGATATGAAGTTGACATAGCTCCCAAAGGTGGAGGATATATCAAACCGATTACGGAAACTGGCGTTATACCACAATCGCCGTTTGAGGTTAGGGATGGATGGGTCGACTGGACAATAGAATGTGTTTCTCAAAAAGGATTTGAATTAGTTCAAAAGTTGAAACAAAGTGACATCCCTTACAGAGTTGTTTCCACAAGATCAACTAATTCCCGAATGTTGACTTCTAGACAGAGGACAATCTTTGATTCTGCAATGAATGAAGGTTATTGGGAAACGCCTCGAAGGATAACATTGACAAAACTGGCTGAGTTATTAGGCGTCAGTAAGTCAACCCTATCTGTTCAACTTCACAAAATAGAGGGTGTTGTATTGAATTCATATGCCGATAAAATACGTAGAAATTCGCCATAATCTACCGTATACGAACATGTTCGCAAATGTATGAATAATAGTTGGCATGTCCCCGTGACATGGCTGAACTACCAAAGACATGGGAAGATTGGGTTAGCAACTTCAACGAATGGCAAGATAGAGTCGGATTTAACCGAGAATGGTTAGGTGATTTCGACCTATCCATTTTGTTCGATTGGGACAGAGCTGGAGACACAATCGAATTCGGAGACTACGCTGGAAGAAAGAAATGGGAAAGGGCTCTACAAGTCCCTCACCAAAACATACGTGATGCACTGATTTCAATGATCACAGTACAGGGCGATACAGAATTCGCATCTGTTGAACAACAGAGACATCTTTTAGCTACTGCACCTACTGACTTTGACAGATACTCCGCTGCAAGAATTATGGCAGAGGAACAAAGACACGGCTGGCAAATGGCATACCTGCTAATGACATACTTCGGACAGCAGGGACGTCGTGAGGCTCAAAAACTTCTAGAGAGAAATGCACAAGATGGAGACAGATTGTTGGGTGCCTTCAACAGGCCAATGACTCACTGGCTAGACTTCTTCTGTTACACTATGTTTGTTGACAGAGATGGTAAGTTCCAACTTGGAATGCTCTCAACATCCGCTTTCAGACCACTTGCTGCATCTATGGGACCAATGCTCAAAGAAGAAGCATTCCATCTAGGAACCGGATCAAGCGGCCTTAGAAGGATCATAAAAGCTGGAGTAATACCTCTCGATATGCTTCAGCGTTACATCAACAAGTGGGTTGCAACCGCACACGACTTGTTCGGAACAGATTCCTCAACCTCCGCTCACTGGGCATACGTCTGGGGAGTAAAGGGCAGATGGGATGAAAGAAAGAAACTCAAGAAAGAAATTGAGGTTGACAAGCAAGTCCTAAACGAAGAGAGCAGAGGACATTACCACGCTGAAATTGCAAAGGAAGTTGCAAAATTCAACACACTAATCCCAAAGGATGTTGACTTTACAATGACCATACCTCACGAAAACTTCCACCGTGACATTGGAGCGTTCGGCGGAAAGAATTGTTACACTGACGGAAGACTATTCGAAGGGACAGAGGAAGAATATCAGGATTACCTGCTTACAGTTCTACCTACTGCTGAAGATGAAGAAGCTCTTGTCGAGCTAATGAAGCAACAGTGGATTGAGGACAAACCATTGTCCCCAGGACAAATCGCTAGTGGTATCGGCGCAACTGCATGAGGTGTTGAAAAATGCTTCCAGTATCCCTATACGGGGCTAGTGGAACCGAGTTAGACAACTTCTTCTCGGTTTTACCAACCCTTGTCGAAAACGCATATGACGATAGACCATATCAGGAGACACTTTTCTCGATCACCGGCAGCGATGCGATACAGCACATATCAATCGCAGACAGTTGGGATCATCAAACTCCATTTGACTGGCCTGAGGACCTACTTATGGAAGTTGGAATGGCTGTTCAAACAATCAAGTATCCAGATGTAGGATTGCTTGAACACTTGATGACACTAGACAATGTCGATTGCAGAAGGTTGTCTATCTGGATGCACTTTGAAACCAACGTATATCCAATTTACACTAAAGAAGCGTGCCAAGGGTTAGACAAACTTGGATTACCCACTCCCTACCTACCAAATGACATAGCATCCTATGGTTTGTATGTTCAGAGGATTGAGGGATTGAAATTACATGCACCAGCTGAGGGAATGCCAGAAATCGGTCTACCTAGAGCCCGAATTCTGCAGCTCGGCTTGGAGCGATATTGATGAAAAATACTGCAACACACGTTAAACTGCTGATTGTTGCAATGGTTTGGGGACTCGGATGGGTCGCTGGAAGAGTAGTATCCAATGAGGAAACAGGTATACCTCCATTTGCAGCAGGATGGGCGAGATATGTTTTGGCTGTTGCCTGTTTCTTGGTTTTCCTGAAAATTACGAACCAGTGGATTTTTCCAAATAGACGCCAATGGAAAATCGTATTTTTGATTGGGTTCTTATCCACATTCTTGTATCAAGCATTCTTCATGTATGGAATGAGATACACCGCTGCCGGCGATGCATCATTGATGATAACATTCAATCCACTTTTTACTGCTTTACTAGCCATTCCATTCTTGGGTGAAAGATTTGACAAAAGGTTAGGTCTTGGGTTGATTCTAGCTATGACTGGCGTGGGCATAATCGCGTTTTATTCTCCTAACGAAAATATCCCAATTGATGAAAGATTGCTTGGAGATGCACTGATCGCCTTGTCTGCACTAGCCTGGGCTTGTAATACAATTTTAATGAAAAAAGTGATGACTGGAGAGGATGCAATGTCCCCTTTGCATCTAACTGTGTGGTCCAGTGTTGCAGGTCTGTTAATACAAACTCCTGCAACCATTTGGGAATATAGGAATGTAGGATTGCCCGTAAATGCATCCTCAGAGGCGTGGTTGTGGCTAGTTTTCCTATCCCTTTTCTCAACCGTTCTTAGCTATGTTTGGTTTGCTGATGGAGTTAAGAAAATTGGTGCTGGAAGAACCGCATTCTATGTTTATCTGGTCCCAATATTCGGAATATTGAGTGGAGTTGTGCTACTAGACGAAAAACTGGGCTTATCCTTAATCGCATCCTTCGTCCTGATAGTTGGTGGAGTTTACCTAGTGCAGTCGAAGGAACCGTCATCAACCTAAATTGTGTCCGCTTCCAATATGGGAATCAAAACTGTAGCTGTCATCGGCGCTGGAACAATGGGTGCTGGAATTGCACAAGTCTGTGCTCAAGCAGGTTGGAAAACCAATCTCTATGATGCATTTCCAGAGGGTCTTGAGAAGGGCATGGCCACAATTGACAAATTTTGGGACAAGGGTATTGCACGAGGGAAAACCACGTCGGAACAAAAATCAGAGTGGGGTGCTAATCTACACGCTTTCACCGAAATGAAAGAAGCAGTCAAGAACGTGGATTTGGTAATAGAGGCTGTCCCTGAGATCCCTGAATTAAAGCACAAAATTTTCTCTGACCTAGGAAATATGACGAAAGCAGATTGTATCCTCGGGACTAACACTTCCTCCCTATCGATTGCCGACATTGCCGCCGCATCTGGGCGACCAGAGAAAGTAATAGGTATGCACTTTTTCAACCCGGTTCCCATAATGAAACTGCTCGAACTCGTCAAACATGATTCATGCTCTGAAGAGACTATCCAGACAGCTACCGCTGCTGGGGAGGCAATGGGCAAGACCACTATTCTAGTCAAGGATGTTCCCGGATTTGCAACTTCTAGGTTGGGCGTAGTTCTTGGTAATGAAGCGGTTCGTATGCTTGCTGATGGAGTTGCAAGTGCCAAAGACATCGATACTGCGATGGTCTTGGGCTACAAACATCCTATGGGGCCGCTTGCTTTGAGCGATTTAGTTGGGCTAGATGTACGCAGAGATATTCTGCTGAACCTAAAAAAATCATTCAACGATGATTCTTACACTCCACATCCACTGCTCGAAAAACTTGTTGCAGAGGGAAGACTTGGCAAAAAATCCGGTAAAGGAATCTACGATTGGTCATCTGGGTCAGCGGAAGAAACCGAACTTCCCTAAGACTGGTAATCTTCAGCGTCCTTGTGGAAAATTATCAGATGCTCGACATCTCCAGAATAATTCTTCAACTGCTTCTTCAAATCGTCCAATGATGCGTTTCCATGAACTATCGTTGCAGCGACAGGACTTTTTGATAATTTCAACAACTCGAGAGTTAAGTTAGGAGTTGAATCAACACCCGACCACTTTAGTCTCGGAATAGGGTTTGTTTCCCATATTGGCTGTAAATTTACAGCTCTAGTTTGAAGCCAGCACCACTTTGACAGACAGCTACTCAACAGATCTCCTCTTAGGATAAGACTTGCATCTTCCACGTATAGCCAATCAAGGTGATCTGTAATATCACCCTTAACCAGTGTAACCTTTATTCCAAAATTGTATTTTCTTTCCACCCTTTGAATAGGCCTCAGTGCCTCTGGATTCTCAATCAATGAATTGACCCATTGCTGATACTCTCTAGAAGTCCATGAACTTGAATATGGACAGGGTAAATATGGCTCCCCATTTTCTGGAAAATCCAAGTAATCCATGTATCTTTGATACCACGAATCCTTATCCGGATGTCCTGGCCATCTTTCGGGTAATTTCCTAATTTTCTTTTTCAAGTCCTTCTTAGTTAATCTCCTTTCATGAATCAACGAGGCTAGGAAATCATTGACTTCTGTTTTCTTGTTCCCAAGATTTCTGACCCTGAAAACCTCAGCCTCTATCTCCCTTACGCCTTCAATATCGAGGTATGGTATAGGCCATTCGCCTCTACCAATATGTTCCACACACACAGCTTTATTCGTACTCAATATAATCTGAGAATAGGCAAACCATTCGGGTATGACTTCTGAATGCTTTCTATCTAGGATTATCAGACCACCGTCTCTAACATGAGTTGCAAGATTTGGGATTATATCAGAGTAAGAATTTCTTTTTCTATTTTCAATAAAAGGATCCAACCAGTCTAAATAAAGAATGTCAACTAGTGGCAGGTCATTGATTCCTTCAGCTGCATCTTTTTGTCTAATGGCCAACATATTCTGATAACCCAATTCCGGATGCCTATACGCTCTTCCTCCGATAAGTGGATTTGCTATCCTAGCGAAGTATTCCATCCTCAAACTAGTTTCTAGGAAGGGCATATCATCGGGATACCTCGGCCCTAACTCATCACATAACAGAATGAATGGTTTATCGTTTTCAATCATGATTGACCATGAGTTTAGATAATTCATATCAGCTGCGGGATGATACACAATTAGCGGTCTGTCTTTTACCTCTGGAATAGGTACTGAGGAAAATAACTCTCCATTTTTCCACATCATATTGACCACCTATACTCTCCTTGGGTATCCTGCCGGAACAACTCTGAATATTCTCTTAGTTTGTCTTTCCAATCTCGGATATTGCGAAGCGAGTGATACGCCGCAAAGATGAGATTTCGCCGTATCAATGATTTTGTCTCTGTGCAGTGTCACAATGTGCGCTGTGCATAATTTGCCATTCTCATCAGGATCGGACGGAGGGTCAACCGAATAGAAGCAAAGCAGGAACAAATCATCATGTGCGACAAGTTCATCGACAATGTATCTCAATCTCCTCAAGTCATGATTACAGTATGCCAACTGTAAACCATAAGGCTGTAAAGCCTTAGACCAAGTATGTGGAGATTGTGAGTTGATAATTTCCTTAAAATCATCAGGACCTACATCTGCTCCAGTGCTCCTAGCTAACATCGCTAATGTTGTTGGGACACAGGAAGGTCCAATCTGCTTAATGTGCTCAATTTCTAAATCCCTGAAAAATGGACCTTTCGGCTCACATTCTGATTCTTCATCCCACAACGGAGCACTCGCATTCGGTTTCCATTCATCTACTGCATTTTCGTTATTCTTATTTTTCATTATCATATTATCATCTCACAAATACATCCAATCATCAGGCCTTCCATTAGGCCATTTCTTATTCCATTCTTCATTCGCTTTCCTTCTCTTTACCTCTTGTTCGTGAAGAATTTCCCATATGTGGAAATCTCCAATTTGAAGCTCTATCAACTCAGTAAGATTTTCTGGAAATGTCAAGTTGCTAGGGTAGACAAAAGTCGACCACCCTTCATACTGCTTTAGTTCAAGATTGCTGACATGAGTGGGGAAATCACAAAAACCAAGTCCATCATCTAAGATTCCAGTATCTATTTTCCAAGTTGCCTGAGATGCCTCAAGATATTCCATGTGTATGCCAAGATTGCTCTTTCTTCTAGCTCCATTTCTGATTGCTCTAAGGGAGTCTCCGTATCTCTCCAATGTCTTTGGTGGAAGCCAAATCGAAAATTCCATACTTGCATCAAAAGAGAACTTTGAGCCATATCTACCCTCAACAGTAAACGTGTTTTCCTTCAGTGAAATGGAATCATTCTCATCTATAAATTGAGCAAAATCAATCCAGTTCTGTCTCAAATCTGACTCCTCTTTTTCAGTTAATGGTGATTCTTTATCCCAGATTGACTGTTTATACCCTAGTGGTAAAAGAATAATTCCAGACATCTCTTTGGGCCACTCCGTCCACCTTTTACCGACATTAGGATTGGCTTTATTGTGAGATTTTATTGCCATTAAATCAAATTCCAATGTACCAATCTCGATTCCCCAATCGATGTTTTCCCATCCATCAAAATCTTCATTCATTGGAAAACCCTCCTTCTAAATTCACTTCTGTTTGGATGACAGATCATGCATGTCGTGTTGATACATGGCCAAGAGTAATCATTAGCGATTGAATCGATGAATCCTTCATGATGCATTTTTTGCCAAAATGGCCTTGTACAATTCCACGTATCTACCCAAATGTGGGATTGAGGAAATGCCCTCCTAATATCGGAAATCATAGCTCTGCCATGTCCTGATTTCCTAATTAGTGGGTTATACACGATGACATTGTGAATCTCAACTTTACCATCTTTATTGAATATCCAACAGTTTGATGAAGGCATTCTACCGTTGTAAATCCAGCAATTTTCTTTTCTAGGGTGTTCACAAAATGGACCTATACCGTTGATGTATACGGCATTTTCTTCAATTTTGCACGCTTGTTTTTTATTTTGTTTTTCTATTTTCATTTTCATATTTTCACCTCATTGAATAGCCAGGGTACCGGGATTCGAACCCGGGTTGACAGTTCCGCAAACTGTCCTGATATCCACTACAATATACCCTGATTGAATATCAAACCAGCGAGGGTACCCGGATTCGAACCGAGGTCAAATGGTCCGAAGCCACTTATGCTATCCACTACACCATACCCCCATTGGTTTGATTGCTCAACGATTTACAAACGTTGAAGCATACGCATCTCGAAACGAAATGCAATTTTGTAAAAATTGCAACAGTATAGAACAATCTTTCACAATACATTATACCGAACTCGACTACGATGTCGACCCAACCTAGTAAAGTATCTTATTTGCATGGTATCACCATTTCTCCGTTGCAACATAGACGATGTAGCCATTACGTAAAAACATTTCGGTATTTTATATCATTTTTATCGGTTATTTTTTGCAATCTGCCACTTTTATTGCCAGGTAGTTTCAATAAATATGTTATTTTTTTAATCTAATTACTATCACTTTTTACCGTTTTTGTTACTTTTTCTCTATTTTACAGATATATTTATACAAAAAAACAACAAAATTGAATTTTCAAAAAAATTCTCTTTTTTCTGTTGTTAGTCACATTACTCCCATAAAACGGCTCCATCTACACTAGAATTATGTGGTTGTGATATATCCGACCACCATGAATGCTCGATTGGTATTGGTTTGCTTGATTTTGGCATTTGCTCCTTTTAGTGGATGTATTTGGGACGACGATTCAACTGGAGGTTCTGACTCGCTTTGTGATGATGGAACTCTTGATCCTGACTTGTATGGAGTCTGGCTCTTTCATGCATACGATGCAGATGTAATCATAGAATTTAATTTCCAGTCCAATGGTGAATTAGACAAACAACCTAACGACCCGGATTTTGAACAAAACTGCTGGTATATTGATGGTGGCCAACTTATTGAGGATACATACTTCCCACAACAAGGAAATTACTTGATGTATGTAAATTATCATATAGATAGTGACCTTTTATTTTACAGCCACATAAACGGTGAGAGCTTTGGATTAAATGGAGAGTTGTTGGGTGTAGGAGGCTATAATGACAGACCAACTGAATGTGGGCTGTTCCACAAATCAGGTGCTTTCCCAGATAATACAACGCTGAACTCTACGATAAATTCAACGGAATTCCCAGACTTCTGTACATGGATTATGAACGACCCAACAGGTGCTAGCCCTACCGATGCTTGGGAGGCTACACACTACCTAGCACAAGACCATACTGATACGGTCACAACGGGTTCAAATGATAACCTTATGACTGTCGAAATCGATGAATTCTTTGGAGAAATCGACTGGTATGTGTCTGAATACAACTATGGTTTTTGGCTTGATATTACAGTCAATAATCAACAATACTATTGTTCTTCAACTCCTGACACGAACGCAGACTGTATTATCACTTTTTCAGGGATTGACAATTATTACGCCGTTTGGGAAGAATTCGAAATTGCTACGGTAGCAGAAAATGGAGTGGACATTTGCTCTGTTCAATGTGATATTCAAATCAACTTTCTGAATTTGAGAGAAGAAGACACCCTGCCAGGTAATACAGACGTAACAATCGAATAGTTTCATTCAATAATATGACAATCCATTAAGAGATGATTCTTTTACAGGTCATCATGGAAGTAAGCCGTGGTGTTATCAGGACGTTCACATTCGTAGCCGGACCGTTGGTTTTGGTGAGTTATGTATTAGCTATTTCAAAGATGGATGATGCCACAGAATTATGGGGTGGGATACCCAGTTCTTGGACCACCTACATCGTCCCGTTTATGTTCTTAGCAGCGATTGGATTTCTAATGTATTGGTGGGTGGCGTTATTCAAAATTGATATTTCCACACTCGAATCACTCAGGTGGCCATGGGGCGAATCAGATGGTAATGGAACAAAGCGTCTCCTTCTTGCTTATGCATTATTCCTAATTTCATCCATGCTATGGATTGATAGCACTAGATTGCATATCAACAATGGATACTCATGGACACCATTCCTAGTAATTGGAATTTTAGCAATTGCATCGATTGGAAACATACTTTTTGGACTGCTTGCATATGCTGCAAAGCAAGATGGTGTTGAAGGCGCTGGAATTATGCTACTTGGCTCAATATTCCTCGGAATACAGGTTATTGTAAACGACCTAATCATCTGGTCTGCCAAATTCCCTTGGTAGTCTACAACTAATTCCAAACTTTGATGCAAGTCTGGGAGTTTACGAGGATGAATTTTGAGAACATTACAAAGTGAGTTTCCATAGGTATGCAAGGGCATCATCTGTACTGCCCTTACCCTCATCAAACATCCCACCTACAATCTCTTCATCTTTGTATAAAGTGTAGGTCTTGTGTGTTGCATCATACCACAAGTAGGACCCCTCGGGGTGAATATCTACCTTCCAGTGCTCTTTTGCAACCATTACGATTTCTCTTAGCTTATCTAAATCATTAGCCTGTTCGAAACTAATCTCTTGTCCATCTACATTTACTGTCGTAATCTGAGGCAAACTAAATCGAACTTTTTCAATGGTATTTTCGCTTTCTTGTGAAGTTTCATGTTGTGGCATCTCATTTCCTAGTTCCTGAATTAGAGTTTGACCAATCTTTGATACATTCCTAGTTACTGTTTTAACGATAAAAAAGAACAAGAAAACGATGGCACTCAAACCGCAAAAATAAATTGAAATTGGCTCACTGGGGTCACCAACCGAAACCGTAACATATCCTACAACAAATATTAGAAATTCTTCATCATTACTTGAATTAAATGTGATATTTTCTTGGAAACTGATGAGTTGATCATCGGGTAAGATCATCGCAAACCGTTCCGAATCATTTAGCCTATGTCTTTCAGATTCAGATTCCCAAAGTCTCCATTCATATGAATCAAAACCAGACCAACCGCAAGAATACTCGATGTCCTCAAAGTCACAGACTCTAACAATTATATCTTGATTTCTCACATCAATCTCAGTACTGTTGGCCATTCCTTTTTCGACATAAATACCCACTTCTTTATTTCCAGTATATTCATCTACAGTATATTCAAACGTTTCATATTGAGATCCTTCCCAAATTACCTCTATTCGTTCGTGTGAATAATCACCGGGGTCCTCTAACATGTAAATCGCGGTTTCTGGGAAAGTAAACAATGCACCTGCTAGTAGTAAACCAATAACGAACTTAGATAATCTGTCTATAACTTTGAGAAATGGTACTTCAGAAAATGTTTCCACTTCAGCATTTTCAACGCCAGGGTGTTCAATATCTTCCACATCTCCTCGCAGATATGCCTAGCAAATAGTTCTGCTTCAAAGAAGATGTTCATTGCTAGAACTTAGACAAAACCGGGATTTGCTTTATATGCCATACAACTATGGCAGGTCAGTGAACAATATGAGGAAGATTACCACAGTTCTATGTCTGACTATTTTGAGTAGCTCGCTTGCAGGATGCTTATGGAATGATGATGATGTTGGAATATCATTTTCTAATTGCCCGTCTTTCTGGCACGTAGAATTTTTCGACTTGAGTAACGAAGGTTTCAGTTCTTGGGATGGCGTAGTTGAATTCACAGATTCAAATGGAAATTCTGAAGTTTTGGAGTATTTTTCCAGCAACAAAAAATATGTCACATTAGATGATTCACTTGATTGGAGTCTAGAATATACTTTCTGGGAAGATGACATTGGATTCATTGTAGGTGATACTATGTATGGTGGAAACAACGCAAATGGAGAGTCCGGGACAATCAAGTTAGATTTAGTTAGGAAATACGCTGCTAGCTCAAGTAGTGATATGCCAATTTCATTTTCTTGTAACGATTCTAATTGGCATATAAAATTCGTAGACCAGAGTAACGAAAACTTCGGTGGATGGGGAGGCGAGGTAGAATTCTTTGAGGTAGGCAATGAGGAAGATACCTATTCATTCGAGGACTTTTCCAGTGAGATGAAGTATGTTACCCTAGAGGATTCTAAAGTTTGGAAAATGAGATACACCTTCTATGAGGAAGATATTGGATTCATTTATGATGGCAAATCGTACGGAATGAATAACGATTATGGAGACTCTGGAGAAATCACGATCGACCTATCCTAAGCACATTTAGTTAGCATATTTCGTTATTTTGGAGGATAGAGGTAATAGCTTCTAGCGAGAATAGGTTCAATCTTACGCCACTTTTCACGTGCCGAATTTGGCATATTAGGGTCATTGACTTCCCAAAGACGATATTTGTCTTTCCCGCCTTTTTGTTGAAGTTCTTCTTCAGAAGTGCCACCAATTCCAAAGTAAGCACAACCTGCATACTTTCCTGTGTGGTATGCAAACAGTCCCTTGTCCTTCCATTTGCCTTCAAAGTCATAACCAGCTCCCCCAACCTGTAAGCCTAACTCCCTAGCAATAATTGCTGACTTTGCAGTGTCATTAAACAAATGAGAACACCATTTCCACAAAGAACTACCTTGTTTTATGTCAAATTCGACTTTCGCCTTGTCTGGAAATTTCATTTCCTCCACAACGCGCTCATGATTAGTCAGTTTCTCTCCACTCGCTATTTGTTCTTCAATCGCCTTGGACTGTTTGGAAAGTTCTGCAAACCAATTTTCGGCATTAGATGGGTTTCCACCGATATTATTAGAATCATCAAAAGTAGCCTGACTTCGGCCATGGGAATGACGCGTTTTTGCAAGGATACCCAATGACCCAATGACTGTCAATGCGCCAATACCCATCATTATGGCGCCTGGGATTAGCATTCCAAGTTTTTCTTGATTCTCTTCGGTTCTAATCCACATAAAGACCTCGAGGCCTTCTTGATTTTGTGCAGTGATAGTTGTAGTGCCGTTCATACAGCCTTCGCAAGCTCGTCCGATTTTGACTAGTTGAACTCCGTTGTGACTTGCTTGTTCAGGATGATGATGAGAACCGCAGTCTCCGCTGCCCTCGCCAGTAATTTCCTTGTAAAACACTTCTCTACTTTCATCTGGAGGATATTCGGCCACATTCTCACCGTGTGGTCCA